>JAFLUT010000063.1 GCA_022508665.1 Prevotellaceae bacterium
TTGTAATCGTGAACGGCAGGGCGTTTCAGCGGTGCGCCGTTGTCGTTCTGGACAGAAAAAGGGAAGTTGGGTTAGCCCTTGGTGATTTACAATTTGACGATTTACAATTTACCATTTATTTTACGATTTTAGGATTTAGGGAGTTATGTCACGTTCAGAACATCCCGCCCCCACTAATTATCGACAAGGAATTTTCCTCTTTTGCTATCTGCACGAGCCTTTTTTCGCCGTATTCGGTAAAAAAAGGAGAGAAAATATAAAAAAAGAGGGGAAAAGTGTGGCTGTTGTGCGGAAAAGTACATATATTTGTGCCGAATATGCATGAATGAAAGTGTTTATCGTTAAAAATCAATCAATATGAAAAACTTTTACGAATTGTTTATAGAAAAACCGCTACGTTCAACGGGGGGGGGTAAATAAGCCCTGCGCCACCAATAGGATGCGTCTCCTGCTGCCAGCCGTGCTGATGCTGCTGACTGTCGGGGCAAATGGACAAAGTGCAGATGTACTTGCTGCTATGAAGGCGAAATTGGGTTTTGACCGAAATGATTATACCCCTTATATAAATGTTGACCCAATAAATGAAGTCCTTAGTAAGGATAAGAATATTGATTTAGAATCTTTTGAAATGCTGCCATGGTCACGCAACACAAAAGAGTTTGATGCGGTCTATGACGGAACGTTTGCGACTACAGATAATGATGCTGCACCTGCGGGGTGGAGCATGAGTGGTAATTACACGTTGGGAAATGGAACGACAGATGCAGAAATATACCGTTCTCGTGTTTTTTGGAATAATAGTAACTTATCGAATTTTAATAAGACAATGTCTGGTTTATATATCCGGTTTGACGGAACCCAGTCTGATCTGGATTCTAAGTACTATTACGGCAAAACAGAGGGCTACACTATGCCATTGAAAGCAAATACTTATTATAATATCAGTTTTGCTTTTACGAATTGGAATGCTACAACCGAAAATACTCTAACATTGAGAATAATAGGACCTAATGATGAAGAAATTAAAACGGCATCATTTACTACAACTAAATGTACCAATGACAGAAAGGACGAGCCTGACAAAGCAGAAATGATTTTCCAGACCAAGGAAGCCGGGGATTATGTTATTGAGTTGTCATGCACTGATGGTAGTCACCGTCTTTTCATCATTTCAAACATATCTCTGAAAAGGTCGGTAAACATTACAACTAATAAACTTGAAAATAAGATATATAAAAATACTTATAAGTATGAGTACGATGTGTATGAAAGCAGTATCGTAAAAAATGACGGCACAGAGGATGAATCATCAAAAATTAGCATCGGTCAATACCATGAAGATACAAACAACGATATTGTTGAGTTCTATTCAATATATAACAATAATGTGGTTGAGCCATTCCCATTAAAAATATATGATACACAGTCGAAATGTAATTTCAAGTTCTATAGAACAGGCAAACTGAACAAGGGAGATTATCGTATTTCCGTTTATGCTTTATATCGCAATGGCAATGGAGACGGAACAAATGTGAACAGAGCGTATCTTTTCGCAGACAAAGTTGATGCGAAAGGCGAAAAGACTCGCCTTAACACAAAGAATCTTGCTGTTTGGAAAGAAGGTGGGCCAACTAACATGGAAACTGCGATTGAAAAATTGCCAGTTGATACTTATAAAAATGATTTGTATATATCTGTTGATGAGGATGATACAGAAATAGAGTTTGGCATTGAAGGATATTTTGGCTCCTCGCTGTCTTGGTGCATATTCAAAGCCAACTTTGACCTCCCAACCCAGCATTTGTCAGATAACGATGAGATTAAATCACATGCACGTATGGGTGAAGATGTCGCACGCTTTTATACTGGCAGATATGCGTGTACGATGATACCACAAGAAAAGAGCAGTGATTATAGGGAAATATGGCACCCGATAGGGTGGGAAAATTTAATCAAGATGTATTTAGGGGGGTGGAAGTATCAAGGTATAGAAGATGAGGGTTATAATAAAGATGGTAGTTATAAAAAATATAACTCGGGCTTGGCAAGTGTGTACAAACATACGAAACCAACATATCAACTTAAAGAATCAAAGGACGGTGTATATGGCGATGGTATTGCTGCGGACTTTTGGAAGCAAACAAAGCAGGAAAATGATTTTGGCGGCAAGTATCCCAGTCAAGAGGTTTATGACGGGAATTTCGTAAATAACTCATTTGCCAAAGAAAATGCAATGTGTGAATACTTGGCAACAAGCGTTACTCCAAAGTATGTTTACAAGTTCCCTGCAAGAGGAAATGAATTTGGCAAGGGCAATCCTTTCACGCTCCCATGCTTCGGCGGTTTCATGAAGTTCGAGCCAGAGACGAATGGCACGGTGGAACTTTATGTTGTGCAGAACGGAATGACCAATCTAAGTACTTCGGACGGAGTACCGGGCATTCAAAAAAATGTATCTTGGCGTCCTACATACATTGTAGATGAGTTGGGCAATCTTTTGACTGATGCTACCGCAGAAACGAGGCAAAAAGTCTTCATAAGCAGAGAAAAGAACACGGAAGACGAAGAAAGGCATGAAAGTACCAATTCACAGACTGACGTAGATGAATTTTGGCAAGCAGTTAAAACGACTTTCAAAGGGTGGGATAAGAGCCGAGTGGAGGTGGTCAAGAAGTACTGGACTGACACAGAAGATGATGCGGAGATTATTCCTCCGTCGGAGAGCAATGACGGTTGGGTAGCCATAAACAAGTCGTATATCAAATATACATTCAAGGTACAGGCTGGCAAGAGTTACTATGTGTTTAACAACAACTCGGGCATTGGCTTCTGCGGATATGAGTTTATACCTGATGCCATGCAATGGAAGGATGATTTGGTAATCAACGATGAAGATAAAAACTATACTCCTGCCCCGGGGAATTATAAGTCTGTGACTATCAAGAGGAAATTCAAGCAGGGGTGGAACGCTATCTGCTTGCCATTCAGCGTGACGGAAAGCAAGATGAGGAAAGCATTCGGACTAAAAAAAGAAAACGACATATATAAGGAATATTACGAACTCGTCACCTACAATGGAGCAGAGAAAGTAAATGAAGGCGAAGAGTCTACAACGGAGGACGGCAGTCTGATTGCCCATTTCTTCCACCACGCTTACCAAGACATTATTGCAGGTTATCCGTATATGATTTATATCCCAAAAGGTGCAGAGGCTCTGAATGAGGAAGGAAAGGTGACATTTGATAATGTAACCATAGAGGATAATGTGGAGTTGGCTAAGTTCAGCAGTTGCACGGACTATATACCCGACTATATAGGCTCGTCGGCTACTGATGATGAAAAGAAGGAGATATACAGTTCTACCGAGGATGACTTTACGTTTGTGGGCAACTTTGCTCCGACAACGGTGAGGAAGGGGTCTTATGTGGTATATTCTGATGTGGAAGGCGGCACTGTAAAGGCAACGGGCATAAGGCTTGTGACGAATGACAATGTGTCGATGAATGGTCTGCGTTCTCATCTTCATGCCAGTTATTATTACGACAAGCCCGAGGCGTCTGTCAGCCAACTGGTGCGCATAGCAGGTACAAACTTCCAAGATGTGCTTGACGAGGGTGTGTGGAACGACGCTACCGTCATCAACGACCTCGCCGCAGAGTTGGGCTTTTTCAACGAGCGTGAAAACGTGTACAGCGTCACTGGTCAGTTGGTGAGGCTGAACTCGACGTCTCTTGTCGGACTGCCGAAGGGCGTCTACATCGTGAACGGAAAGAAGTATTTTGTTAAATAACTAACTAATAAAGAAGATTATGAATAAAAAAGAATATGTTTGCCCAACAATGTTGGAGAGAAGTGTTAAGGTGTCAATGGTGTGTGTATCACCCACTGTACTTATGCAGTCTGGTGACAAAGCAGTGAGAGAGGATATTTTCAACCAAGGACGTGATGGTAGTTTCCTTGATCACAATGGCATAGGAGTGAGCAACGATATATGGGATAATAATATAGATTAGCCCCGTTCTCGCATAAACAGCAATAAAAGAGAGTGGCAGGTCACAGCCGATGTGCGTGACCTGCCACTCTCTTTTATATCTATGGTTACCGCAGTGCGGCTATCTCATTATCGGCATCATAGGCACGCTCTTCTGCGGCTGTGCAGTCGGCAGAGGCTGCTCGACGACGATTTGCTCGATGACGATGCCGGGGTCGAGGGGTGAGAGAGTGATGGTGTGAGAACCTTGCGCGAGGGGCGGCAGGTGGCGCAGCGTCTGGCGGTTCTGCCGTGTGGTCTCCCACTGGTAGTTCTGGTCGCGGTAGCCGTCGCGCACGTGTCGGTCGGCGCTGTTCACGTTGATGGTGTCGATGGGTGTGCCGTCGATGGCTATGGCGAGTCGCTGTCCGCGGCCTCCGTTGAAGGGGAAGGTGGGGGCGAGGACGAGGGTGAGGGTGGCGTTGTCCATGGGGAGTGTGGCGTTGAAGGTGTAGGTGAGGGATGCGCCCTCGGTGCTATGGGTGTAGGGGAGGAGGGCGATGGCTGAGCGATGCACGCCGAAGTCGGGGATGACTTGCCACGTGACGTGGGGTGCGTCGGTGCGTGCCGAGAAGTCCTCTGCCTCGATGACGACTTTGCCTATTGGCACTTGTCGGGGGATGAGGGCGATGAGGGGCTGGGTGGACGGGAGGGGGTTGTCCACTCGCTTGACTTCGGGGCAGATGTTGCGTGGTGGGTTGTTCCACGACTTGTAGCCTATGTGTATCTCGTCCATGAAGTGGTTCCACTTGCCGCCTGCGATGGTGTGGTTGTATTCGGCGCAGAGTTCGGCGTCGTGTGCGAAGCATGCCTCCACTCGGTCTGCCCATTCGTTGGCTCGGGCGTCGTTTTTCTCGGCGAGGAAGTGGTTGACGGCTTGCGCGTAATACATATTATATAGGTTTGCCATGGCTCTGACGGGGAAGCCGATGAGTTGGTCGTAGGTGTCGAGGCGGTCGGTGGGCAGTTGCTGTCGCAGGAGGGCGGCGTCGCGCTCCAGTCGGTTGTAGTCTTCCACTCTGTCTTGCCACTCGCCTGTGGTGAGGGAGTAGGTGTTGCGGTCGAGCAGTTCGGCTGTGCGTCGGTGGGCGTACTTGCATTGCAGGTTGAGTATGCGCGCTGCCTCGGTGGCGTGTTCTGCTCCGAGTTGCTGTCGGCAGAAGTCTTCGGTGTAGGCTTGCAGGTTGGTGGCGTTGAACTGTGAGGGGTTCCACGCCATGCGGAACCAGAAGTCGATGGGGAACTCCATGGGCTTGAGGTCGCCTACGTTGAGAATCCAGAGGCGGTCGACGCCGTAGGTGTAGGTGAGTTGCATCTGTTCCCACAGGCGCTGTATCTGGGTGACGTTCAGCCATTTGCTGTTGCGTGGGCCGCCTACGTAGTCGACGTGGTAGTACATGCCGTAGCCTCCTTTGTGTCGGTGGGCGAATGCTCCTGTGGCTGATGGTGTGCCGTCGAGTTCGGGGAGTATGCGCACGTTGCCCCAGTTGTCGTCGCAGAGGAGGAGTATCACGTCGTCAGGCACTTGCATGCCTTTTTCGTAGTATTCCTGCACTTCCTTGTATAGCGCCCACACTTGCGGCGTCTCGTTGGCTGGGCGGCCTGTGGCTTGCTCGATGAGTTGCCGCTGGCTGTTCACGATGCGTTCCAGCAGTGCCACGTCGGCGTTTTCGCCCATCGGCTCGTCGCCGTTGCCGCGCATGCCTATGGTTACGACATCTTCGGTGTGGCGCATGCGCTCTACGCCTGTGCGCCAGAAGTCGTCGAGTTCAGCCTTGTTGGTGTCGTAGTTCCACGCTCCGTGCGTCTTGTCGCGTGTCCACTCCTTGTGCGCCCGTGCCATGGGTTCGTGGTGTGATGTTCCCATGATGACGCCCATGTCGTCGGCTGTCTGCATGTTGAGCGGGTCGTCGGCGTAGAAGGCTGAGTTCCACATGGCTGGCCACATGAAGTTGCCTTTGAGTCGGAGGATGAGTTCGAAGACTCGTGCGTAGAACTGGTGGTTGTACACTCCGCCGTAGTTGGCGCCGACCCATCCTGAGAGGCAGGGGGCTTCGTCGTTGAGGAAGATGCCTCGGTACTGCACGGCAGGTTCGCCGTCGGTGTATGTGCCGGGCTTTATGTATATGCGGCTGTGCTTCGCCACTGGCACGTCTGCCCAGTCGTACCATGGGCTGACGCCTATCTGCTGTGAGAGTTCGTAGATGCCGTAGATTGTGCCTCGCTTGTCTGAGCCGGCTATGACGAGCCGTCCGCCTGCTGTGGTGATGAGGAATTTCTCTCGCTTGCCTTTCAGTTCGGCTGTCAGCGCTTTTTTCAGTGTGCGTCCGTCTGCCAGTTTCTCCTTTGCCAGTGCGTCGAGCGCTTTGCTGCGCCCGAAAGTGCCGATGGTTATGGGGAGGTCGCATCCGCCCGTCACTTTCGTGAGGTCGCGCTTGAGGTTCTCTACCGCTATCAGCACGCCTCGCCAGTCGTTGGGGTCGCAGGCAATCTCGCCCTGCTGGTCGGTGAGGCATACGGCGTCTGCCGCTCGCTCGAATGTGACAAACTGCTCGGCTGCCGCCATTCTGACTGCTCCGCATAGGAGCATGACTATAAACAATGCTTTTCTCATATCTTCAATTTTTTTCATTCAAAAGCATTCTGCTTTCAAACGCATTCTCATCTGCAAAGTTACTCACAATCTCTCCTCCGTGGCTTTTCCCCTCATTCCCCATGCTTCCTCCCCAGTTACACGCACGCCATGTGCGTAACATATCTTTTAGGGAGGGTAACATAGAGGTGGGGGAGTAAGTGGCGGCAACCCCCAAAAATGTAGACGGATGAGGTCAGAAATATGCAATGATGTCCTTTATGACCATTTTTCGGAAAAGCCAGTGGCACATGCCGCCGGGGATGCGCTGCATGACGCCGTCGGTGAGGTTCAGCACGTAGAGGGGACGGATGCGCCAGCTGTGGTTGTAGCGGTTCTGCCAGTCGTACATGCAGTACTCCCACCAACCTGCGTCGCCTCGCCACCATTCGCCCGTGGTGTAGCCGTTGTTCAAGCCCCAGCGAGTGGCTTCGAAGGCGTTGGGGCGGCCGCACTGACGGTAAACGCTCCACGGCGCAAGACCCAAGTCAAGCACGCGGCCAAGGGAGACGCGGCACACGACGAGGGCGCGCTCGGAGTTGCATCGGGCGTAGTGCAGGGCTGTGCTGCGCACGGGGGCGAAGTAGATGCCGTTGCCGGCGTAGTTGCCTCCGCCCACGTTCCAGATGCCGGTGCGGTCGTTGCGGTAGCCGCAGCGCCCTGCGTGTGTGATGTTGACGCTGCAATAGGCGTCGGTGCCGTGGAAGAGGGTGAGAGCCGGCACGAAGGTGTCTACCACCGTCCACACGGCGCTCTCGACGAGGGTAAGTCCGCCGTGCCAGACGACGTATTTGATGGCTCGCCACGGCATGAGGAGGATGAGGAGCAGGGAACTGTCGGCGCCTTCCTTGTCGTTGGACGGCACGAAAATTTCTACGGTGTAGTTGTAGAGTTCAAATCCGCAATGCACGATGAGGTTGTAGTACACGGCGTTGAGCAGCCGCAGCGGAGTGAGGATGATGTATAGGGGTATCTTCGCCTTGTCGAGCATGTCTCTCCGCTCGGCGTTCTTGCGGTCGTTGCCGCCGTTGGTCTTGTAGAGCGTGCGCCATGGCTTTGACGCCCAGCGTTGCAGCCAGTTGAGGATGTAGAAGGGAATGCACGCCACCCAGTAGAGTTTGTACATGATGACGCTGATGATGGCGAGCGTCTTTTCGCCTATGCTGCGCAGGATGAGCAGCACTATGAGCAGGAGGCATATTTTCAGCGCCCAGCCAAGGAGCGTGCCTATGCCTCCCCACAGGGTGATTTTCTTCTTCGTCGTCTCGGCGGACGTGACAGGCTCGGGGGTGTCGTCAACGGGGCAGACGTAGGTGATGTAGTCGGTCGATACGTATCCTATGTTGCCGTGGCTGTCTTTTATCATCGCCCACTGCGGCGATGCCAGTCGTTCCACTCTCACCCATGCGCCTTGCGACAGCACGGTCAGTATGGGTGCCGAGAGGCTGCCGTCGGCTCTGACGTTGAGCGCCGCCGTAGTCTCATACCACGCAGGGAACTCTTCCACCTCGGCGTGCAAGGGGAGGGAAAGGGCAAAGATGATGATGAGCAGACAGTGGCGCATGATGTTCGTTGTGTGGGGACGGGTGCAGCCGTCGGCGACCGCTTTTGTTAGTTCGCTTATTTGCTTGGTGTGTGGCAGCCCACCGTTATCTTCTGCACCATCTGTCCCGGGTCGCCGATGATGAGCGAGAGGGTGTGCTGTGGGCGGCTTTTGTCGAGGGGTAGGGTGAGGAGAAACTCTTTGCGGTTTTCCAGCACTTGCAGTTTCCATTCGGGCGACCATTCTTCGAAGATGTTTTCGAGGAGAATGGGGGTGCCGTTGTCGATGCTCACGCCGAGGCGGTTGCTGCGGTCTTTGGTGGTCGCCCAGAGGGGGACAAGTTCGATGCATACTTGGATGGTGTCTATGTCCAGAACGTCGCATTCGCCGCTTCGTCCACCCTCACATCCATCGTCACACGCTCTGCCGCTGAGCGGAATAGGTATGTCGATACGTGGAGCAGAGGGGTCAAGAGGGTCATGCACAGGGTCGAAAGGTTCGCCCATGCGGAGGACTGCCCAGTCGGTGCCGATGCCTTCTATGAGGCGGAAGGGTGGGGTGAGGGTGAGGGAATGAAGGTCTATCTTGTGAGGGAGTTCGGCGTGGCGTTGCTCGTCGGGCAGACGGTAGCGGTCGGTGGGGGATGTGACGAGGTCGGGCATGAGGTGGTATTTGGCGCAGAAGCCGGGAGGGACTTCTGACATCATGCCGTTCCATTTGCCGCCTAACATAGAGTTGTATTCTGATATTAGCGTGGCGATGCTGTCGTTGGCAAGGGTGGCACGCCGTGCCGCATCGGCGCTGCCCGTCTCGTGGTTGAATTGTGCCATGAGGAACTTGAGGTTCATCTGATAGGCGGACTTTACGGAGTAGCCGAGCATCTCGAAGAATGGCACACGCAGACTTTCGGAGAGAGAGTTTTCTATGCTTTGGGTGAGGTCGGCAATGGCTTTGTAGTCGTTCAGCCGCTGTTGTGCAGAGCGGATAGTGCCTTCATCTGCATTCCCCACGCCGAAAGAGAAATCGCTGTCGTGCAGGCTGTCGTTCCTCTCGCCGCTCCACTCCATTTCGTAGCCCATATACTCGGGCTTTCTGTCCCATGCAAGACGATAATATATGTCTAAAATCCGCTGAAAATCCGCCTCATGCTCCTTGCCGAAGATGCTGCTCAGCCATTGTGCCTGACAGGTCTTAGCATTCTCATAGTTGAACGCCCCAATGTTCCACGCCATATCGAAAAACTGCTGTGTCTCCACCTCCATCGGCTTGATGTCGCCCACATTCAGCAGCCAGTAGCGGTCAGCCCCTGCGGTGTATGCCTTGTGCAGTTCCTCATACATCAGCACGGGCGGAGTGGTGGCGAGCCACAGATAGTCGTGGGGAGTGCCGAGGTAACTCAGATGATAATACACGCCCGAACCTCCGCTGCGACTGCGTTCAGCCTCGTTGCTCACACGCTTCATGTAGCCGTAGTTGTCGTCGCACCACACCAGCGTGATGTCCTCTGGCACACGCAGACCAGCATCGTACACATCGAGCGTCTCCTTATACGGCACGAAAATCTGCGGAATTTCCTCGGCAGGTCGCCCCTTTCTGTTGGTCAAAATCTGCCGCTGGTCGGCAAACACCTTCTCCAATGTCGCCGCACGAGAAGCAGGGTCGGCAGACCCCTTCATCGCCTCGTCGTGCAGACCACGCATGCCTGTGGTGTAGATATTGTCATACTGCGCCGTCGCTTTCAGACGGTCGTCAAACTTCCTCCAAATCGTCTCCCTGTTCGTCAGGTAGTTCCATTCGCCGTCACGCTCCGTGTCCCATTCCGACGGTGCGGCATTGTTGAAAAGCATCGGTTCGCAATGGCTCGTCGTCACCATGATGCCCCACTCTGCCACCGCCTTCTGACTCTCCGGATGCGAGTAGAACGCTCCCGTGCAGGTGTGCATGGCAGGGGCAAGCATATTGCCTCGCAACCGCAGCACAAGTTCCGCCACACGCTCGTATGTCCGTGGCCCTATATCGCCCAACTCCTTCTCAAAATTCTTCGCTGCCCATGTCTGCATGCCCCAGTCCTCGTCATTGATGAAGATGCCGCGATACTTCACCGACGGACTTTCCGACGTGACATTCTCCCCAAACCTCGCCTCGTCCCTCCTCTCCACAGGCACATCAGCCCACCAGTACCACGGACTCACGCCAATCGCCTCGCTCACATGCAGCACGCCGTATGCCAGTCCGCGAGCATCGCTCCCCACAATCACCAGCATCCGCCCCTCATCCTTCGTCACAATCCTGTATCTCTCCCACTCGCCTTTCAAATCCTTTGCCTCCACTCCCACCTTTCCAAGCACCCCGTCATTCTCAGCCGTCGTAAGCACCACCACACTCTTCCCCTTCGTCCTCTTCAGCGAACTCTCCACCCGAGGGCGAACCCCCGTCACTCTCTCCACATCGTCAGCCATCACCTCCGCCATCTTCCGCACCAGCGCAGGCTCGTCCTTCCCCGCCACTATCACGCTGTTGCTGAGCGAGATAGATGCTGTCTGTGCCGAAGAAACGAGGGCGACAAGAGATATGATGAGTAAAAGGATTTTCTTCATATAATAAAAGAGGAGTGAACATCTCCTATTGCAATGTCTTATCTAACACATGAGTCGTGAACCATTTAGGAATACTATCATTCTGAATAGTCAAAGTTCCTTTCTCTTTTGTAGCAAACATATTCGGCACACTGGCACTATTGTCGAACATATAAGCGTTGTCAGCCAACTTCAATGCATCATACAAGTTTTCCATTGTCCTGTTATACCTCGTCACGATTTTATCCTCTGCCACAGGATGCCCACCCTGCATGATGCGTGTCCGCACTCTGTGCTTGTTCAGTTCGGGGTCTGCCAACGAAACAAAATACAAATAGACTTTGAATCCTCTCTCTTTCGCAATCCTCATAAACTCCAGTTTTGAGGGGTGCGACATGACAGTCTCAACAGTAAACTTATTGGCGCTCTCCAACAACTCTGCCCATATATATGAGGTTATAAAAGAAACGAAATAATCCTCTATATCATAGGTGTCGTCCAACAACAGTTTTGTCTTTGAGAAACTTATATGAGCAAGCGTACAATCAATGTCCTTTATGCGACTCGACAATGTAGACCCCCTAAAAGCCGTTGCAAACTTATCGCCGTCCAACCCTACGCCATAATCTGCCAAGTCCAAATAACGGTGCTGTGTCAAGTACTTCTTGATTTCATCGGCATTGACATAATGCCCAAGATTTACATGTTTGCTAACTATTTGGGTTATAGTTGATTTCCCCGACCCATTAGGGCCTGCAAAGATACGGAGCCGCTTTATAGTTGCCACGCCACACCCTGTTTAGATGGTGTATTTCTTTTTCTTTGCCTTCACCTTCGTGCTTGGCAAAGTCTTCACCATTTCCCTGCTGCCGTCAGCCCCTATGCGGTAAATGCTGTTCCCGATGAGAATAAAAGCATTGTTGTTGCTTTTCGCCTCTTGATAGGCTTGGCGACCATCCTGCGCCAAACCACGCTGTATTTTCTTTATTTCAGTCATAACGGCATCAATTAAGCAATGCAAAGGTAATGTTTATTTCATATAGTACAAAATTTCCGAAGACATTTATTCTTCGCATTGACTCTATTCCCACATCCTCGCCACTTTCACAGCCTTCCCCCCAACAACATCCACCTCATATTCATACATCCCATATTCGTCCTTCTCTCTCACCAGCCGTCCCCCCTTCGTCTTTATCGGCGTGCTTGTGCGCAGTCGCAGAGTGCCGCTTTCTTTGGGGAGGATTTCGGCGGAGAGGAGTCGTCCGTCCTTCCATACGATATTTACTTCATATCCGCCACGGGCTTTCAGACCTTTGATGCTGCCTTCTCGCCATGCGTCGGGCAGGGCGGGCAGGAGATGCACCGCTCCGTCGTGGCTCTGCATCAGCATTTCCGCTATGCCTGCCGTCACGCCGAAGTTGCCGTCAATCTGGAAAGGCGGATGGGCATCGAAGAGGTTGGGGAATGTCCGTCCGTCGGGATAGTCACGCTCCCTCCCCTCGTTGGGCAGGAGGCGGAGCATGTTGCTGATGATGAGGAAGGCGTGGTTGCCGTCGTACATCCTCGCCCAGAAGTTCGTCTTCCAGCCCAGACTCCACCCCGTGGCTTGGTCGCCGCGCTGACGGAGAGTGACCCCTGCCGCACGCCACAGGTCGGGGGTGCGATAGGGCGAGATTTGGTCGGAAGGATAGAGTCCGTAGAGGTGGGAGATGTGGCGATGCTCGTCGCGAGGGTCGTCGATGTCCTCACGCCACTCCTGCAACTGCCCGTACTGCCCCACCTTCATTGGCGGCAGTTTCGCAATCGCCTCGCTCAGCGTGTGCCGATACCCCTCGTCCTCGCCCAAAATCTCCGCCGCCGACAAGGTTTGCGAAAGAATGTCACGCACTATCTGATTGTCCATCGTGCAGCCAGCCGTCACATTCGACTGCTTCCCCCGTCCGCCATGCTCGGGCGACACGCTCGGCACGACGAGCAGTTCGCCGTCACGCTCCACCATGTAGTCGAGGAAAAAGTCCGCCGCACCCTTCATTATCGGGTAGTATTCACGCAGAAAATCCCTGTCGAGAGTATATTGATAATGCTCCCACAGATGCGTCGCCAGCCATGCTCCGCCATTGGGGAACATGCCCCATGCCGCAGCATCCACCACGCCCGCAATCCTCCACAAGTCCGTGTTGTGATGAGCCATCCACCCTCGGCAGCCATACATCGTGCGAGCCGTCTCCGCCCCCGTCACGCTGAGGTCGCGCAGCATGGCGAACAGCGGCTCGGCAGTCTCCGTGAGGTTGCACACCTCCGACGGCCAGTAGTTCATCTCCGTATTGATATTTATAGTATATTTCGAGTCCCACGGAGCATTCCGCTTGTCGTTCCACACGCCCTGCAAGTTGGCAGGCTGACCCCCCGGCTGCGACGACGAGATGAGCAGATACCGCCCATAGTTGAACAGCAGCGCCACCATGCCCAAATCACCGCTCCCGTAGAACTTGTCCAACCGCTCGTCAGTAGGCAGAAGAGCATTCTCCGTCGATGGCAACGACAGCGCCACACGCCCATACAGCGCCTTGTATTTATCCTCATGCCGCTTCACCAACTGCCCGAAACTCAGCCTCTCAGCCCCCTTCAGCACCTCCTCGTTCCGCCTCGCGGCATCGCCACTCACGTCATTGTATTTCACGAAGTTAGTCGCCGCCGAAATATACAGCGTAGCCTCCGTAGCACCCTCCACTCTCAGCGCACCATCCTCGCCAGCAACAACCCTTCCGTCCGTCACCACATCCGTCCTGCACTGAGCCGTCAGAGCCGCCGCTATTCCCTCCTGCTCCACGCCCTTCACCGTAGCCACAAGCCTATTCCCCTCAGCCTTCACCGCACACTCCAACTGGCACGCATACGACACTCCGAAACTCAGCAACCCCTTCTTCCCTGCCCTCACATTCACCGCCACCACGCCGTCAGCCAACGACGCCACCGCCTGTCTCGTATATCTCACATTGCCACACACATACGTCGTCGTGCTTACCCCCCTGCTCAAATCCAACTCCCTCACATACTCCGTCGCATCCCTATGTCCGAAATCCATCTTCACGCTTCCCAACGGCAGAAACCTCATCCCGTGCGGGCCCTTCGCAAACTCCCTGTTGATGATGTCCTCAGCCTCCTTCTCCTTCCCCTCGAAAATCAGCCTCCTCACCTCCTCCAGATGGCTTAGCGCCGTCGCACTGTTATTGTTATGCGGTCCGCCGCTCCAGAACGTCTCCTCGTTCAACTGCACTTCCTCCACCTCCGTGCCGCCATACACCATCGCTCCCATCCGCGAATTGCCCAACGGCAACGCCTCGAGCCAGCACGACGCCGGACGAGTGTACCACAGCCTCTGGTCGTTATCCTCCGCAGGACCTCCGCCACTCGTCAGCGCACCATTCTCCGCCCTCACCCCTGCGTTCACCGCAAGCGTCCCGACGATGCCCATAGCCGCCCAAAGTCCAATTATCCATTTAATCCTTTTCATACGTCAACAATTTTAGTTCGAGACAAAGTTACCCTTTTCCTCCCAAACCCACTCCACGGCACGTAACATTTCCTTACGCCGATGTTTCAAAACGCCCCAATGCCCACAGAGACAGCCCGAAAAGGCTGCGGCGGTCAGGGTCAGAAGCGAACAGCCGCCGCCCACAAAAGCAGGTAGCCGTTCACCTCAAAAGCAGACAGCGGCTGAGGGAACTTGTAGGCAACCGCCGGCATAGATAATCTGCATTGGCTGACGATTATAATTTGTCAC
>JAFLUT010000064.1 GCA_022508665.1 Prevotellaceae bacterium
GCTGACTATTGTAATCGTGAACGGCAGGGCGTTTCAGAGGTGCGCCGTTGTCGTTTTGAACAAAAAAGAAGCAATGATGAAAGGCAGCGTAGGCTGCCTTTCATCATTGCTGTTAGTTGGGAGGAAGCAACGCCTCCAAAGAGGAACACCGTCTCCTATTTCTTTTGGAATTTCATGCCAAGGTACATGCCTTTGTAGTTGCCGAGCAGCGATGAGATTGCCGACATTTGGCTGGAGTATGCACTTGCCTTTGTAGCAATGGTGCTGACTATTTCCAGCATCTTGTCGGCATTCATGGCAATCTGCAAAGTGCCAAGCGAGATTTTCACGTTAGTCTTTACCGTTTTCCTTGTGGTCTTGAACGTGAGGTTCAGTTCAGAGCCATTCACATCGAAAGTGCCTGAAAGCGTCTTCTTTCCAACAGTCATAGAGAAAGTCTTGTCGGTGTTGAATGTGATAGTCACATTGCCGGGCTTTATGCCTGCTTTTGTGAGGGCAGAGTTGAATTTGTCCTCTATTTTTGAAGATGCCACACTGCCACCAATTTTGCTCAGCACATCATCGCTCTCGAATGCAATGCACGGCTCAGTATATTCCCATGTGCCTTTTAGGCTTGCCTCCGACACCTTGCCAGAGCCGAGCAAGTTGCCTACAATGTCAGTCACAGTGCTTGCCGTGGACGACGAGCCTTTGATAGCATTGAGAATGTCAGAAAGTTGTGCGTTCATTGTCGTTGGGGCTACAAATGCCGCCATTGCCATAAGGGCAATTTTGATAATTGTCTTTTTCATCGTGTATATTTTATTGTGGAATTATTGCCATTATATAGGTATTACGATACAAATATACGGCATTTTTTTGGATTAGCATCAGTGTTTGCAGCATTTTCTCAAAAAATAGTTTGTTATTTAATGAAATTTAATCTATCTTTGTGGCTTGAAGTGAGAATTGGCATATAAGAATTAAAGTTTGAGAGAATTGAGTGAGATTATGAAACGTAGCATGTTTTATTGGATTTTCAAGTTGAAGTATGTTGTAGCGCTTGCAATTTTTTTTGTTGCAATAGGCTTCATTGGCGAGAATAGCATAGTGAACCGTATTTCTCAGCAGCGTGAAATATCGAAACTGAAAGGAGAAATCAGCGAGCAGGACCGTAAGTTCGAGGCCGACAGGCAAGTGCTGGAGGCTTTGAAGCACGACCATGAGGCTGTGAAAGAGGTGGCTCGCAGCAGGTATTACATGAAGACTGACGAGGAGGATATTTTCATAATAGAAGATGAGGAGGAATAGATGAAAAGAGATAAAATATGGGGATATGTGGAGATTACAGGCGAGGCGCTGGTGGTTGTTGGGGCTGTTGCGTGGCTGCCTGTGCGTGAAGCGGCTCCGTGGCTGTTTGCCTTGGGAGTGATATTGTTTGCTGCTGGACGATTTTTGCAAACTCCTTTTTATCAGAAGTATGAGGAGCGAGACCCTCGGGAGTTAACATTGAGGCGGCTGTATAACCAGCGAGTCATCGGCATGGTTGCTCTCGTTTTGTCGGCGATGCTAATGTTTATGCCTGTTGGATTTTACTATGGGCTTTATCTCGGTGCCACATCGTGGCTGGTGATGTTTGTCGTTTTTGTTGTAGTGGAAGTGTACACTGTGTTTCGCATTTCGGCAGTCGATAAAGGGTGAAAATGCGCAAAAGTATGTGGAGCAAGAAAAAATCTTGGGTATTCGTGCATTGGTTATGATGAAAATTGGTATATTTGCAAAGTAAAAGCAAAGTATCACACATAAATATATTATAAGCGAAAATGAATGTTGGGCGTCTCGGCGACGCTGTAAATTATAAACCAAATCAAACAATATGGAACTTGATGTATTGACGGCCATCTCTCCTATTGACGGCCGTTACAGAGGCAAGACAAAGGACTTGGCTTCGTATTTTTCGGAATATGCACTTATCAAATATCGTGTAAGAGTTGAGATTGAGTATTTCATTACTCTTTGTGAACTCCCTTTGCCGCAACTGGCAAACTTTGACAAGGGGCTTTTTGAGCGTCTGCGTGACATCTACCGCAACTTCTCAGAGGCTGACGCACAGCGTGTGAAGGACATTGAGAAGGTAACAAACCACGATGTGAAGGCGGTTGAGTACTTCATCAAAGAGGAACTCGACAAGATAGGCAACTTCGACGCATATAAGGAGTTCATCCACTTCGGACTGACTAGTCAAGATATAAACAACACCTCCGTTCCGCTGTCTATCAAGGACGCTTTGGAAGAGGTGTATTACCCTCAAATGGAGGAACTTATCGCCCAATTGCAGGAATATGCTGAGGAGTGGAAGAACATTCCGATGCTTGCGAAAACTCACGGACAGCCAGCATCCCCCACTCGCTTGGGCAAGGAGGTAATGGTGTATGTGTATCGTCTGACAGAGCAACTCAACCAGTTGAAAGCCTGCAAGATTACGGCGAAGTTTGGCGGAGCGACTGGAAACTACAATGCTCACAACATCGCATACCCTGCATACGACTGGAAAGAGTTCGGCAACAAGTTTGTCAGCGAAAAACTGGGATTGGAGCGTGAGCAATGGACAACACAGATTAGCAATTACGACAACCTCGGCGCTATTTTCGATGCTATGAAACGTATCAACACTATCATCATCGACCTCGACCGTGACTTTTGGATGTATGTGTCGATGGAATACTTCAAGCAGAAAATCAAGGCTGGTGAGGTTGGTTCGTCGGCAATGCCACACAAGGTGAATCCTATCGACTTCGAAAACTCGGAAGGCAACCTCGGAATGGCAAACGCCGTTCTTTCGTTCCTCAGCCAGAAGTTGCCCGTGAGCCGTTTGCAGCGTGACTTGACAGATTCTACCGTGCTGCGCAACGTGGGTGTGCCGATGGGACACATGGTTATTTCTATCCAATCTACTCTGAAAGGACTGCGTAAGTTGCTCCTCAACGAAGAGGCTATAAACCGCGACCTCGACAACTGCTGGGCTGTATGTGCAGAAGGCATACAGACCATTCTTCGTCGCGAGGCATATCCACACCCATACGAGGCTTTGAAAGCACTTACTCGCACTAATTCTGCGATAACAGCAGAGAGCATCAGTAACTTTATCGACGGACTGGAGGTGTCGGAGAGTGTGAAGGCAGAACTGCGGGCAATCACTCCACATTCTTACACCGGTATATAATTTATATATGCATAGATATTTTTAGGATTATAAAACATTAAAAACAAATCTTTATGTCTGAATTTGACGAATGGCAGGACAAGACACCTGCATCAGAAGACTCTTCTGACAATGGAGGCAGCCGTGAGGGCTATCGTCCATCTTACAACCGTGAAAACAATTATGGTGGTGCATCACGCCCGTCGCACAACCGTGGCGACCGTCCGCAGAGACCTCGCTTCAACCGCAACGACCGTGCTGCATACAGTTCAAATGGAGTACAGAACGAGCGCGGTTACCGCCCGTCGGCTTTTAGTAGCCCTTACTACTCTTCGGAAGAGGGAGGACAGCAGCAACGTGGCGGTTATCAGCAACGTCCTTATAATAATGGTGGATATAACAACCACGGAGGCTACAACAACCGTGGCGGCTATCAGCAGCGAGGATATGGCAATCGTGGTGGTTATCAGCCAAATGGCGAACAGGAAGGCGGCTATCAGCGTCAAGGAGGCTACCAACCACGGCAAGGCGGCTATCAGCAACATGGGGGCTACAACAACCGTGGAGGCTATCAGCAGGGCGGATACCGTCAAGGTGGCTACCAAAACCGAGGAGGCTATCAGCAGGGTAACCGTGGATACCAGCAGAATGGGGGCTATCAGAACCGTGGCGGCTATCAGCGTCAGCGCACAGCCGATTACAACCCTAATGCGAAGTACAGCCTGAAGAAGCAGATTGAATACAAAGAATATCTGGAAGACCCAAATGCTCCAATCCGCCTCAACAGATTTTTGGCAAATGCAGGTGTATGCTCTCGCCGTGAGGCAGACCAGTTCATACAGGCTGGCGTGGTGTCGGTAAACGGAAAGGTTGTCACAGAGTTAGGCTCAAAGGTGCTGCGTACTGACGAAGTACACTTCCACGACCAACTCGTAAGCATAGAGAAGAAGGTGTATGTAATCCTCAACAAACCAAAGGATTACGTTACTACTTCCGACGACCCACAGCAGCGCAAGACCGTTATGGAACTCGTGAAGAATTGTTGCCGTGAGCGCATCTATCCCGTTGGCCGCCTCGACCGCAACACCACAGGTGTGCTTCTGTTCACAAACGACGGCGACCTCGCCTCAAAACTCACTCATCCTAAGTTCCTCAAGAAGAAAATATACCATGTATTCCTCGACAAAAACTGCACCGCTGCCGATATGAAGCAGATTGCAGAAGGCATCACTCTTGAGGACGGAGACATCAAGGCAGATGCCATCAGTTATGCCTCTGACACCGACCGCAAGCAGGTGGGCATAGAGATACATTCTGGCAAGAATCGCATTGTTCGCCGCATCTTCGAGAGCCTCGGATATAAGGTGCTGAAACTTGACCGCGTGATGTTCGCAGGGCTGACAAAGAAAGGTATCAAGCGTGGCGACTGGCGTTTCCTCACCGAGCAGGAAGTGGCTATGCTGCACACAGGACACTATGAATAAATAAAGCAAACACAAATACATGAAACGTACAAAAATCATTGACCTTCTGCAACGTACAGACTTCGGAGCAGAGGTCACAGTTATGGGCTGGGTTCGCACCAAACGTGGTAGCAAGGCAGTCAATTTCATAGCACTCAACGACGGTTCGACCATCAAGAACGTGCAGATTGTTGCCGATGTCGAGAAGTTCGACCCAGAGATGATGAAGCAGATTACCACAGGCGCTTGTCTTTCCGTTACAGGCACTATGGTAGAGTCTATTGGCTCGGGACAGGCAGTCGAGGTGCAGGCAACGGACATAAAACTCTTCGGCGAATGTCCTGCCGACTATCCGATGCAGAAGAAAGGGCAGTCTTTCGAGTATATGCGCCAGCACGCCCACATGCGTCTGCGTACCAACACTTTCGGTGCGGTGATGCGTATTCGTCACAACATGGCAATGGCAATCCACACCTACTTCCACCAGCACGGCTACTTCTACTTCCACACTCCAATCATCACAGCCTCAGACTGCGAGGGAGCAGGGCAGATGTTCCAAGTGACCACAAAGAACCTCTACGACCTGAAGAAGGACGAAAACGGCAGCATCATCTACGACGACGATTTCTTCGGCAAGCAGACATCGCTCACCGTGTCAGGTCAGTTGGAAGGCGAACTCGGAGCGACAGCACTCGGACAAATCTACACTTTCGGACCAACATTCCGTGCCGAAAACTCCAACACTCCTCGCCATCTTGCGGAGTTCTGGATGATTGAGCCAGAGGTGGCATTCATCGACCTCGACGACCTCATGGATTTGGAAGAGGACTTCATCAAGTTCTGTGTACGTTGGGCACTCGACAACTGCAAAGACGACCTCGAGTTCCTCAACAAGATGATTGACAAAGGACTCATTGAACGTCTCGAAGGCATCCTTCGCGAGGACTTCGTGCGTCTGCCATACACCAAAGGCATCGAAATTCTCCAGCAGGCAATCAAGGACGGCAAGAAGTTTGAGTTCCCATGCAACTGGGGCGACGACCTCGCTTCCGAACACGAGCGTTTCCTCGTGGAAGAATACTTCAAGAAGCCTGTCATCATGACCAACTACCCCAAGAAAATCAAGGCGTTCTACATGAAGATAGATGCAGAGAAGCCAGTTTTCAACGGACAGGAGATGGAGGAAACGGTGCAAGGAACAGACGTTCTTTTCCCACAGATAGGCGAAATCATCGGCGGCTCGGTGCGTGAGGAGGACTACAACAAACTCATCGGCGAAATAGAAGAACGCAACATCCCAATGAAAGATATGTGGTGGTATCTTGACACTCGCAAGTTCGGCTCATGCCCACACGGCGGTTTTGGTCTCGGCTTCGAGCGCCTCATCCTCTTCGTCACAGGAATGCAGAACATCCGCGATGTCATTCCTTTCCCACGCACTCCGAAGACAGCAGAGTTTTAAGTCATTAAAAGCAGCATAATATTTGCAGTCCGCTAAAAACCACGATTTGCATAGATAAAAAACATCGTATATGATAAACGTTATTGACACAGAGATTGAAGGCGTAAAAATCATTGAGCCACGGCTATTTGGTGATGCACGTGGTTATTTCTTTGAGAGTTTTTCCCAAAAAGAATTTGAGGAAAAGGTATGCAAGACGCAGTTTGTGCAAGATAATGAGAGCCGTTCTGTAGCAGGAGTGGTCAGAGGATTGCACTATCAGAAACCACCATTCACCCAGAGCAAACTGGTGCGTGTGGTGAAGGGTGCTGTGCTTGATGTGGCTGTCGATATTCGCAAGGGCAGTCCTACATTCGGCAAGCACGTTTCGGCGCTCCTTACTGAGGACAATCACCGCCAGTTCTTTGTGCCACGAGGATTTGCACATGGCTTTGCCGTGCTGAGCGATGAGGCAGTATTTCTGTACAAGTGCGACAATTACTATGCTCCTCAAAGCGAAGGAGCCATAGCATGGGATGACCCCGACTTGGGCATCGACTGGCAAGTGCCAACAGAGAACCGCATTCTTTCGGAAAAAGATGCTCATCATCCTCAACTGAAAGATGCTGAACTCGTATTTGACATATCAGTACCGCTGTATTGAGTCAACCACTCTGTCGCACTAATAAAGATTTCTTGCCGTAGCCATGCTTGGCAATAGAAAAAATCACTTATTATGCAACACAAATAAAACTGTAATACAATTATGTTTAAGAAACAAAGTCTTTTGTTGGCGTGTATGCTAATGTGTAGTACCACCATGACTTATGCCCAATTGAAGATTGGGAACAAAGTAATCAATACGACAAAAGCCGTCAAGGCGGTCAGCGACGTAGCATCAGCCATTACTCTTTCCGATGCAGACATTGCTCGCATGAGCCACGAATCGGTTGAATGGATGGATGTTCACAATCCTATTGACAATGGAGAATATGACGCTCGCCTCAAACGTCTTACAGCAGGCATTACCGAGATAGATGGACTGCAATTGAACTTTAAGGTTTATGATGTAATCGACATCAACGCATTTGCTTGTGGCGACGGTTCTATACGTGTGTTCTCTTCACTCATGGACATCATGGACGACGACGAACTGATGGCTATCATAGGACATGAAATAGGCCACGTTGTGCATCATGACGTAAAAGATGCAATGAAGAGTGCATATCTTGCTTCGGCTGCACGAAACGCGGCAGGCGCTGCTGGTGGTGTAGTCGGCAAACTCTCCGAATCTGAACTTGGCGATATTGCTTCCGCATTCATGGATGCAAAGTTCTCTCAAAAGCAGGAGTATGCGGCAGATGACTATGGTTTTGAATTTGCTGTCAAGAATGGTTTCAGCCCTTACGGAATGTCAAATGCACTTAATAAACTGGTTGAATTGTCCAAAGGTGCTAAGGCGTCTGCCATTCAGAAGATGTTCTCCTCTCATCCTGACAGCGAAAAGCGTGCCGTTAAAATGAAAGAGAAGGCAGACAGTTATATTGCTAAAAACAAATAAACCAACACCCGTTTTTTCAAGCAATAAACATTCTTAGAATACAAGAGCAAACGCAATGCAATTATTCATCGCATTGCGTTTGCTCTTATTAAAGGGCTATACAATACTTATATATTTACAACCTAAAAAGTATAGCATCAGCAATAAATGCCGATGCTATACTTTTTTAGGAATATCAAACTATTTGATTATTTCAGCAAGTCATCCAATGCCGACTTAAAGTCATCATTGCCAAAAGAGTCTTGGCGTGGCTGACGCTCCTCACGAGATTGACGACGCTCTCCACGCTCTGGACGAGGACGACGTTCACGCTGAGGACGCTCTACATAGTCAGCCGGCTTCTCAATAAGAGCGCGACGTGACAGTTTGTATTTTCCTGTCTTCTGGTCGATGTCAATAAGTTTAACCTCTATCTCGTCTCCTTCTTGAATGCCAGCCTCCTCAACAGTTGCAAGGCGCTTCCAGTCTATCTCTGAGATATGGAGCAGACCGTCCTTACCCGGGAGGAACTCAACGAAACATCCGTAAGGCATCACCGAGCGAACTATACCACGATAAACCTCGCCAACCTCTGGCAATGCAACGATAGCCCTAATTTTAGCAATGGCTGACTCGATAGCAGCGCGGTCTGGGGCAGCAATCTGCACCTTTCCTACTCCGTCCACCTCGTCAATAGTGATAGTAGTCTTTGTGTCCTCCTGCATCTGCTGTATAACCTTTCCGCCGGGGCCGATAACAGCACCGATAAACTCTCTCGGAATAATAATCTGCTCGATGCGTGGCACGTGTGGTTTGAGTTCAGGACGTGGTTCAGAGATTGTCTTCATCATCTCACCCATGATATGCTCACGACCAGCCTTTGCCTGCATGAGAGCCTTCTCAAGGATTTCGTATGAAAGACCGTCGCACTTGATGTCCATCTGAGTGGCAGTCAAACCGTTCTTCGTACCAGTAGTCTTGAAGTCCATATCTCCGAGGTGGTCTTCATCACCGAGGATGTCAGACAGCACAGCGTACTTGTCCTCTCCGGGGTTCTTGATGAGTCCCATAGCGATACCAGCAACAGGATTCTTGATTGGCACACCAGCATCCATCAGTGCGAGAGTACCTGCACAAGTGGTTGCCATAGAAGACGAGCCGTTAGACTCAAGCACATCAGAAACCACACGGATAGTGTAAGGATAATCATCAGGGAGTTGCCCCTTGATGCCTCGCCATGCAAGGTGTCCATGACCAATCTCACGACGGCCTACTCCACGCTGAGCCTTAGCCTCGCCAGTTGAGAATGGAGGGAAGTTGTAATGGAGGAGGAACTTCATGTAGTAACGCTCCAACGCACCGTCAACCAACTTCTCGTCAAGTTTTGTGCCGAGAGTGGCAGTAGCGAGTGCCTGTGTCTCTCCACGGGTGAAGATAGCACTTCCGTGAGGACCCGGCAGAGGCTCAACCTCGCACCAGATTGGACGAATATCAGTTGTCTTGCGACCATCGAGACGAATACCCTCGTCAAGAATGCAACGGCGCATAGCATCACGCTCCACATCGTGGTAGTAGCGGTCGATGAGAGAATACTTCTCCGCCAACTCATCTTCGCTCATGTCGGGATGAGCCACAGCGTATGCCTCCTTGTAGTCCTCACGGATTTTCTCAAACGCCTCAGCACGAGCGTGCTTCTCCAGTGCCTGCTTAGTCACATCGTATGCAGGCTGATAGCACTTGGCAGTCAAGTCGGCCTTCAGTTCATCGTCATTCACCTCGTGGCAATACTCACGCTTCACGTCTGTGCCAAGTTCCTTCATCAGTTCCTTCTGCAAACGGCACTGTGGCTTGATAGCCTCATGAGCAGCCTTCAGAGCCTCAAGCAGGTCTTGCTCCTGCACCTCCTTCATCTCGCCCTCAACCATCATGATGTTCTCCTCAGTCGCACCCACCATCAGGTCCATATCTGCCTGTTTCAACTGCTCAAAGGTAGGATTGATGACAAACTGACCATCCACACGAGCCACACGCACCTCAGAGATAGGGCCCTCGAAAGGAATATCTGACGCTGCGAGAGCCGACGATGCTGCGAAACCAGCAAGAGCGTCTGGCATATCTACGCCATCGGCAGAAAAGACGATGACATTCACATAAACCTCTGCATGAAAATTGGATGGGAACAAAGGTCGCAATGCACGGTCAACCAAACGGCATGTGAGGATTTCCTCATCGCTCGCCTTGCCCTCACGGCGTGTGAAACCTCCAGGGAAACGGCCGTTAGCCGCATACTTCTCACGATACTCTACCTGGAGTGGCATAAAATCTGTTCCCGGTACGGCATCTTTCGCTGCGCAAACAGTGGCGAGGAGCATAGTGTTGCCCATTCGAAGCATCACCGATCCATCCGCTTGCTTTGCCAGCTTTCCTGTTTCAATGCTGATTTCTCTTCCATCAGGCAATGAAACTTTCTTTGTAATTACGTTCATCTTAAACTTTAATTGATATAAAACATCTATATCGTGCCACAATGTCGGCACGAAAACCGGGCAAAGATACTCATTTTTTCGCACACACCGATAATCTTCCTTGCAAAATATGCCTATCGTAACATTTTTTAGATGTTACCCCGTCGTTTTTTGAGGGAACAGAAAGCAGTTTCTTTTGCAAAAGGGATGTTGACGGATTAGACGAATGAAAGGAGACAAGACCGTTGTGTCTTGCCTCCCAATAAATACAGTTAGTTGTTTTTTTGTAATATACAGATGTTAATCCTCGTCCTTGTTCTGCTCCTCAAACTCCTTCATGAGTTTCTGCTGAATGTCGGTCGGCACAAGTTCGTAAGAAGCGAACTTCATGATGAAACTTGCCCGTCCGCCAGTAATGGAACTGAGGGTAGTCGAGTAACTTGAAAGGCTCTTGAGAGGCACTTTGGCAATCAGTTTCTCGTAGCCATTCTCGCTTTCGCTACCGATAATCATGCCTCGGCGACCTTGCAGGTCAGACATAACGTCGCCCATTTTGTCGCCCGGAACAAACACTTCCACGTCATAGATTGGCTCGAGCAGTTTTGGCCCTGCCTCCTTGAACGCATCGGAGAATGCATGGCGACCAGCAAGCATGAATGAGAGTTCGTTAGAGTCAACTGGATGCATCTTTCCGTCATACACAACCACACGCACATCGCGAGCGTAAGAACCCGTGAGAGGACCTTGCTCCATGCGGCTCATGATGCCTTTCAATATGGCTGGCATGAAACGAGTGTCGATAGCGCCACCCACCACAGAGTTGATGAAGACGAGTTTACCGCCCCATTCAAGGTCAACCTCATCTTTGCTCTTCACGTTTATCTTAAACTCTTGGTTGCCAAACTTGTACGACGTTGGGGCTGGCATGCCGTCATAGTATGGTTCTACGATGAGATGTACCTCGCCAAACTGACCAGCACCGCCAGACTGCTTCTTGTGGCGATAGTCGGCACGTGCAGCCTTTGTAATAGTTTCACGATACGGGATTTTAGGCTCGTCAAAACGTATGCCAATCTTCTCGTTGTTCTCCAAACGCCATTTCAGCGTGCGCAGATGGAACTCTCCTTGTCCCTTTACGAGGGTCTGTTTCAATTCTTTCGACTGCTCCAAAATCCACGTTGGGTCTTCCTGCGACATCTTCTGAATGGCAGCGACCATCTTCTCTGTGTCAGCCTCATTCTCAGCCTTGACAGCACGTATGTACTTGGGATTAGGATACTTAACGAAGTTGAAGCGATGCTCGCAGTCCTTGCCAGCGAGAGTGTTGCCTGTACGCACATCCTTCAATTTCACGGTGCAGCCGATGTCTCCTGCCACAAGTTCCTCCACCTTGATGCGGTTCGCTCCAGCACACGCATATAGTTGCGCTATACGTTCCTTCGAACTGCGGTCGGTGTTAGTAAGGTCGTCACCTTCGTGAACTTTGCCCGACATAACCTTGAAATACTGCACACCTCCGATGTGCGGCTCGTTGGCTGTCTTGAAGAAATAGAGCGATGTAGGCGCATTCGGGTCGGGAGTCACTTCCTCGCCACGAGTATTGTGTACCTGCGGCATTTCGTCAACGAAAGGCACAACGTTGCCAAGGAACTCCATTAAGCGACGCACGCCCATGTCCTTCGATGCGCATACGCAGAACACAGGGAAGATTGAGCGTGCAGCCAATCCTTTGCGGATGCCTGTACGCAGTTCGTCTTCCGTAAGTGCCTCTGTCTCAAAGAATTTCTCCATGAGTTCCTCATCATTCTCGGCGGCAGCCTCTACCAATGCACGGTGCATTTCCATTGCCTTATCCATCTCCTCAGCAGGAATATCCTCGATGATTGGCTCTCCGCCCTCGGGCTTCCAAGAGTATTTCTTCATCAGCAGCACGTCTATGAGGGAGTTGAAATCAGGACCTTCATTGAGAGGATACTGTATAGGCACAACCTTCGTGCCGTAGATGTCTATCAGACTGTCAACCACTTGGTTATAGTCGCACTTGTCTGAGTCCAACTGATTGACAAGGAAGATGACAGGCTTGCCCAACTTCTCCGTGTAGCGGAAGTGGTTCTGAGTACCTACCTCAGGACCATATTGTCCGTTGATGAGGAGGAGGGCTGTGTCCGTCACGTGCAGAGCCGTCATGGCAGCGCCGACAAAGTCGTCTGCTCCCGGGCAGTCGATGATGTTCAGTTTCTTGCCGTTCCATTCAACGTGGAACACCGTTGAAAATACGCTGTAACCATATTCTTGCTCCACGGGGAAATAGTCGCTCACTGTGTTCTTCGCCGTGATGCGTCCACGTCTACCGATGATGCCAGCCTCGTACAATAGCGCCTCAGTCAGGGTCGTCTTGCCCGAACCGTCATTGCCAAGCAAGGCAATGTTCTTGATTTCGTGTGTCTGATAAACTTTCATTGTCAGGTTAGTTTGATTTAGATTGTTATTTGAAAGAATTGTTTTTCTATTGGTATGGTTGCAAAACCAAAAATCGGCATAAAATTACTGCTTTTTCTCTGAACGAAACGTGAAAATCTTATGTTATATAACACTTTTCATTTTAAATTACTAAATTTGCAATGATATGGCAGGAATTTATGTTCATATTCCCTTTTGCAAGTCTCGCTGCATATACTGCGGATTTTTCTCCACGACCTCACTCAACGAGCGTGGGCGGTATGTCGATGCCTTGTGCGATGAACTACTGCGCCGCAAAGATTTTCTGCGTGGCGAGGCTGTCGAAACGATATACTTCGGCGGCGGAACACCCTCGCAGTTGGCTGTGGCTGATGTAGAGAAGGTGTTGCAACATATATATAATATATATAATGTGTACGGCGAGGCAGAAATCACTCTCGAAGGCAACCCCGACGACCTCTCGCCCGACTATCTGAAAGCCCTGCATGCAATGGGCATAAACCGTCTGAGCATGGGAGTGCAGACGTTCAGCGACATTCGGCTGAAATTTCTGAACCGTCGGCATTCGTCCATGCAGGCAATTTCCGCTGTGGAGAATGCCCAACGAGCAGGATTTGCCAACATCAGCATCGACCTCATGTTTGGCTTTCCCTCGCAGACAATGGACGAATGGGAGCAGGATGTGCGTCAGGCATTGTCGCTCGGAGTACAGCATCTGTCGGCATATTCACTTATGTATGAGGAAGGCACAAAACTCGGACACATGCTCGATGCAGGTGAAGTGGAGGAGATTGATGACGAGTTGTCGCTACTGATGTATGAACATCTTATAGACGCCACCGCGTCGGCAGGATTTGAGCATTACGAGATAAGCAATTTCGCTCTGCCCGGGATGCACTCACGCCACAACTCCTCCTATTGGCACGGCATCCCCTACCTCGGTGTAGGCGCAGGAGCGCATTCCTACGACGGCAAAGACCGCTGTTTCAATTCCAACTCTCTCAATGACTACCTGCGTGGTTCATCTCCTGTCTTTGAGCATCTAACGGAGAGAGAACGATATGACGAGTTTGTCTTTACGGGGCTTCGCACATCATCGGGCATAAATATCTCCGACCTTGAACATCTATTCGGCACGCCATACAAGGACTATTGCCTAAAAAACTCCGCACGCCACATCGTCTCTGGCTCTCTGCTCCACACAGGCGATGTTCTCCGCCTTTCTCGGAAAGGGATGTTCATATCCAACGACATCATGTCCGACCTTATGTGGGTGGAATAACAGAATATACACAAGCACAGAACACGGCATTTGCACATGCACAACATTAGCCATTGCACTTGTTTCACGAACATACGTCATCAATGGTTTTAAGCATCTTTTACCAATATAAAAATCCGTTTTTCAGCATAAAAACTGGGCAAAAATGCTTTGTGTTCGGACACAGATGTTATCTAACATGTTTTATTTGTTGCCTAAAAATGGAGAAGTCCGTAACTTTGCAACATCCTAAAAACAATCTTTTTACCTTAAAAAAATTAATACTTATTGAGAACAGAAAGTCGCAAGTCGTGAGATTAGCGACTTTTCATTTTACCGGCCTCACCACACCAATCATACCCCCTCCCCTGTTCCCACGATGCACACTCTCCTACCCACACAGATAAAGACTGCCACTGTACACCTGTGCCATTCCTTTACAAATGCAGGAGTTTAACATCGCAAAGCATAATATCCATAGAACAAACGGCATCGGTTTCAGCCCTATGCTTTCTTAAAATATAACTTATGTTTTATAAAATATAGGTTATATTTATATAAATTCAAG
>JAFLUT010000065.1 GCA_022508665.1 Prevotellaceae bacterium
CGATTACAATACTCAGCCGTGACAAATTATAATCGTCAGCCAATGCAGATTATCCATCTCAGCGGTTGTCTGCTAGTTCGAAAAACGGCTGTCGTTTTTTAGGGTCAACCGTTGTCTGATTTTGGGGTTATTTATGAATAGCGTCGAGGGTAGCGGAACAGTATTGAGGCAACCAAAGCCACTCCTATCATCATGGGGTAGAAGAGGTTTGGCACTATCGCTATGGGATTGATGCCCGATAGGCCTGCGGCTATCAGCACTTGGGCGGAGTAGGGGAGCAGCCCCTGCGTGAAGCATGAGGCGGTGTCGAGGATAGAGGCTGATTTCCGTGGGTCGATGCCGAAGCGTGTGGAAATGTCCTTGGCGATTGGACCTGTGGTGATAATGGCGATAGTGTTGTTGGCTGTGCAGATGTTGACGAGACAGGTCAAGGAGGCGATGCAGAACTCGCCGCCTCGTTTGCCGCTGATATTTTGAGTCAATGTTTTGATAATCACGTCTATGCCTCCATTGTGACGTATGATTTCGAGCATGCCACCTGCAAGGAGGGTGACGATAATGAGTTCTGACATTCCCATCATGCCGTCGTTCATGGCGGAGAACCAGCCGAATACATCATATATGCCCATAAGTATGCCTATGAGTCCTGTGAGGATAATGCCGATGGTGAGAACAATCAGCACGTTAAGTCCGCAGATAGCGAGAATAACGACGGCGAGGTAGGGTAGAACCAACCACAGATTTATGCTGTCAATGTCGGCTGGTGTAGTTACGTTTTCGCCAAGAATGTAGTAGATGACGAGCATCAGCAATGCTATTGGGGCGACGATACGCACATTGACACGGAATTTGTCGCTCATGCTGCACCCCTGTGTCTGCGTTGCCACTATCGTTGTGTCGCTGATGAACGAGAGGTTGTCTCCGAAATATGTGCCGCCAACGACCAGTCCCACCATAAGCGGTACGCCTATGCCCGATTGCTGTGCTATGCCGACAGCAAGCGGAGTGAGTGCAGCGATAGTGCCACAACTTGTTCCGATGCTGAGAGAAATGAAGCATGAGGCGAGGAAGATGCCGGGAAGAATAAACTGTTCGGGCAGATATTTAAGGGCTAAGTTGACGGTCGCATCCACCGCTCCCATTGCTTTTGCCGATGCTCCGAATGCTCCTGCGAGAATGAAGATGGCGAGCATCAGTACCATTGTCGAATTGCCTGCACCTTTGGCGAATATGCCGATACGCTCAGACATCGTGCCTCGCAATGTGAGCAGAGCATATACTGAACTGACGAGGAATGCCACAGCGATAGGCACTTTGTAGAAATCTTGTGCTATGATGCTTGTGGCAAGGTAAAGCAGAAGGAATACGAATAGTGGGCTTAATGCTTTCATCGGTTTTGTTGTTTGTATTTGTTATATAAGGAATACCCTTGGTTTTCTTGCCAGTCGGTTCATTTCGTCAAGCAATGCGGCATTAGAAAACACGATACCGTCTTGTTTCATTGCGCCGTAACTCTCATGTGCATGTCCAAAGAGGTGGTATCGTGGCTTTGTTTCAAGGATGCGGTTACGCAAAGGAGCATTGCCCCAGTGGCGGTCGGCGGATTTATCAAGAATCATTATTGGCGGTTCATGTGTTATCACAATGTCTGCATCATCAGGTATCAATTCTTCTGGATGATTGTATGCAAGACCAAAGAATTTAATTCCATCAATCGTTATGCCGCAGTCTTGCAAAAAGTGGACATCGTCAGGTAAATCCTCTATTCTCTCAGCATCCCAAAGACATAAATCATGGTTGCCAGCAATGAAAATCTTGTGCTGATATGGCAGGTCAATAAACCAATTCAGAAAGTCAAGCACCTCATTTTCAGTACCGTTATGACTGATGTCACCGCTGTGGATAACGATGTCTGCCTCTGGCAAATCTTTTATCTTATGATGAAGCCCGTGTGTGTCTGATAGGTGCAGGATTTTCATTCGATGCTTTATTATCAATAATGTTATATGTCTATGGCATTGGTTGAGAATGTTTCTCCGTCGTGTAATCTGATGACGTGCCATTCATTGCCAAACATCTCAGCGAACCTATTGGGATTGTCCGTGTGTATTGGTATGATTGCTTTGGGTTGAAGCATAGTGAAAAAGGCACGCATATCATTCATGTCGCAATGTCCGCTGGTGTGCAGGTATTTATAGTCTTTGCCCAAAGACTTTGCGAGCATTTCATTGTATGTCCCCCTTGTTTCGTCAATATACCCCTTCCACATTGACAAGTATTTTGTCTTTTCGCAAGGAAATTTTTCTATCAACTTGTAAAACCTCTCATTAGCACGAGCAATCAACACATACCCATTCTTGGCAAGTGCAGTCTTGAATTTCTCGTTGACTCTGAAATCATTGCCTTCTCGTTGAAGGACTATTGGATGGTATTTGCCGTAATTGTATAGCCGTGCCTTGCTCCAAAGAGAATCGCTGTCTGCCACGACATCCATTATCTTCTTCTGATAAGCATCCACAAAGAAAGGCATCTCAGCCTTTAAGGCGGCGTGGTAGAGAGAAAAAAGGCGGTCGATATTTGTGGATGAGAGGAAAACAATGTGTCCTCCTTTTTGTTTGAATGATTCCTCAAACTGACATTGCAACTCTCTTTCTGATAGTGATGCAGAGTTGGGACGAACCACATTTGTGCCTTCGCACACAACATAATCCACTCTTCCGATAAATTTCTCTATCATCTCTTTCATTTTCTTACTTCTGAAGCCATGCATACGGAAATCCCCTGTATGTAACACTTTTATTCCGTTTGCTTCAATAACAAAGGAATACGCATCGAATGCAGAGTGGTCGATAGTGATAGGGGTAATGCTGAAATCCCCCAAAGCAAAAGGGTGTCTTGGAATGAAACTCTTTGTTGCATTCAGCCTTTCTATGATGAGGTTTTGTTCTTCATCTACATAAGAAAGGTGTTCAGACAATGCCAATTGAATATCCTTTCCAAGTTTGCCCATATATATAGGCAACTCTTTCGGCAAATCCTTGATACATCCGATGTGGTCGCCATGGTAATGCGTGATGAGCAACGCACTCTTCGACAAATTGCCTTTTGTTAAACCCTCAATTTCTAATGGAGGAGACTTCTTTGCCCCCGGCAATTGTTCGCCGTAATCTACGAAGAGACGAAAACCTTTATATTCGTATTCCGTGACACAGCCGCCTATTTGGTCTGTGCCACGATGGATGGTAATCTTCATTCTCTCATATATTTTTTCGACAACTTGTGTCCCATTGAAGATGGATTTTTATAATCCTTTTCTGCTTCTATTGGGAGATAAATAGTTTGTATATTGGATTTCTTCAGTTTCTCAGAAGTTTCTACATGCTTTCGAAAAGAGTCTTCGTCACTTTCTTTTTCCTGCTTCATGACAAACACAAAAACAGGTTTACTGTCTTTTATTTTAATATCTCCGTCTATCATTTTCTGCTTTTGTTTTGCTTGAAGCAATATCTTTACATCATCTATGAAAGATTGCCATTTTGTATCATCACCAACAGTTGCGAGATAGTCTTCATAATGCTTCTCAGCACTTGCCTCCCCATTTACAGCCTTCATTCCATATTTCAACTCCATTACATATACTTGTCCTGTGCCTTTTTCTATGGCGAGAATATCTATTCTCGGCTGTTTCTCTCTTTCCTCTTCTTTGGCATACAAAGCATTAGTGCTGATGGCATACTCTATATCCAAGACGACAAAATCTGTCATTTCATCAAATTTCTTATTATATAAAGAAATGTAGTGCTGTACAGTCCTCTCTCCCGCCGATTGTTTCCTTCTTCCATTATTGACCAGTGCCTTTTTCCATTGTTTCATCACATCTTTTATTTCTCCAACAACAATTTCCACCTCCTCCAAACTATCGCAGCATTTCAATCGGTTGACAAGTTTATCTCTTTCCTTTTTGATGTTCTTCTTGATTGTGCTTGCCTGCTGACGAAGTTCTTCTATTTCCGCATCACTTTTATCTCTCAACATCTTGGATTTTTTAGCCTTCTCTTTGTAATCTTTATGACAAAGCCTCTCTATGTCGGTCATTGTCATATCTTCTTTTGTTGGAATATAAAAGTAGTTCTTGTCAAATTCGCACGTTTCTTTACCAGACAATCTTACAAGGTTTCCTCCTTGAAAATAAATGTTCATGTATTTTCCTCTCAACTGTACATCAAGTCTATTCTTTTCGTCTTTGGTATATTCTATCAAATAAGGATAACTTCTCATCCCGTCCATGAAATTTGTGTCCAAGTTGCCTCGGACATCGTAACTCCCTGCTTCAATTTCCAATTCCTTTTTTGCCATAATGCTATGTTCTTAATAGTCAAACTATAAATCTACAGCGTCACTCCCGTCTTGAAGATGGCTATTTCTTGATAGTTCTTTTGTTCGTTCCACGTCTCTTCGCCGCTTGCTATCTGAATGACTTTCTGTGCAAAACGCTTGAACACCTCCGACATTGCTTCGCCTTCGGCAAGTGTGCCGGCGTTGAAGTCAATCCATGTGGGCTTGTTAGTGGCGAGGTCGGAATTAGTGCTGATTTTCATAGTTGGAACGAATGTGCCGAATGGTGTGCCACGGCCTGTGGAAAACAGTACGATGTGGCAACCGGAAGCGGCGAGTGCGGTAGATGCTACGAGGTCGTTGCCGGGAGCGGAGAGGAGGTTAAGCCCTTTTGTCGTGAGCCTTTCGCCGTATGGCAGTACACCTTTTACGGCACTCTTGCCACATTTCTGTGTGCATCCCAAAGCCTTCTCTTCCAATGTTGAGATGCCGCCAGCCTTGTTGCCGGGAGATGGATTTTCGCCCACCGGTTCACCGTGAGAAAGGAAGTATTGCTTGAAATCGTTGATGAGGCTAACCGTTTGTCCGAAGAGTTCTTTTGTCTCGCAACGGTTCATCAGGATTGTTTCTGCTCCGAACATTTCAGGCACTTCGGTGAGTACGGTCGTTCCGCCTTGACTGACGATGAAGTCGCTAAATACGCCGAGCAATGGATTTGCCGTGATGCCCGAAAAGCCGTCCGACCCTCCGCATTTCAAGCCGACACGCAACTCAGACAAAGGAATTGCCTCTCGTTTATCTTTGGCAGCAATGGCATACAATTCTCGCAAAATCTTCATTCCTTCCTCCACTTCGTCGCCTTGTACTTTCTGCGTGACCATGAAGCGGATGCGCTCCTTGTCATAGTCGCCAAGCATTTCCTCGAATTTGTCTGGTTGATTGTTTTCGCATCCGAGACCAACAACAAGCACCGCCCCTGCATTGGGATGAAGAACGAGGTCGCGAAGGATTTTGCGTGTATTCTCGTGGTCGTCAGACAATTGCGAACAGCCGTAATTGTGAGGATATGCCACGATGCGCAGGCGTTCAGCATCATTTGGGAGCATCTGTGAGAGTTCCGATTGTGGATTGTATAGTTCGTGATTGAGCAAATTTGCCAACTGATTTACCACTCCGTTCACGCATCCGACGGTAGGCACAATCCACACTTCGTTGCGGATGCCAACATCGCCATTCTTGCGACGATAACCTTGAAAAGTTAGTTGCTCTTTGGGAAACCACTCCTCGTATGCAGGGTTGGTAAGTTCCTCTTTATCAACAGGATTGTACTCATAGTCGAGCAATCCTGCAAGGTTTGTCTTGATGTTGTCGTGGCAGATGAAATCGCCTTTCTTGTGGCTTTCTTTCAGATGCCCGATAGGGTAGCCGTACTTGATTACGTCCTCTCCCTCAGATAGGTCTGTCAGCAAAATCTTGTGTCCTGCTGGCACATCATTGTTGAGCGTTATGCTCTGTCCTTCTATCTCTACGGTTTCTCCTGCTGTCAGCGGTGTGATTGCAACAGCGACATTGTCTGACGGGTTTATCTTAATGGTTTTCATGTTAGTGTAAGATTTATGATGATTGTAAACTTTTATAATGCCTTGTATTCTTTGGGTGTATATCCTGTATGTTTCTTGAAATACTTTGCGAAGAAACTCTGATTGGCGAAGTTGAGCCTGTTACTCACGTCCTTCACACTCATCCCTTCAGCACGCAGCATGGCTTTCGCTTCGAGGATGACGTGCTGGTTTATCCAGTCGGTAGCGTAGTTTCCGCTCACGTCGTGTACCACACTCGACAGATATTTTGGAGAAACGAAGAGTTTGTCGGCATAGAAAGAAATGTTGCGATATTCGGTATAATGCTTTTTTACTACGCTCATGAATTTCACGAACAATTCCTCTTTGCGACTGGCTGGTTTGTTCTCTTGGTGCTGCTGTTCGTGTTTAGTAAACTGCTGAAAGACGTTGCATTGCATAATTTGCAGATAACATTGCGCCACCTCTTCCTTAAAAGCATATTGCTTGTCCATCAGTTTCCGTTTCAGTTCTTTGTAGATGGTTATGTGTTCCGCCAAATCCTTCGCATTAGGGTACTGTATAGGTTCGTTTCTCAGTTTACGGCCGAACTCTATGCCAAGTTTCACATCGCCAGCATGGGTGATGAAGTCGGGCGATATAGCCATAAACAAGCATTTTGTTCCTTTCTCCACATTAAGCATCTGAAAGAAACTTCCCGAAAATATAAGCATTGTGCTTCTATCGGTAAGCGTGTAATGGTTGAGGTCTATTTTCACCTCTATTTTGCCCGACACGCATACCATACATACTGCCATTGCAAGTTGCACAGGGAAGTGAGATTTACTGGGTCGGTCAATCGTTTCAAATTCATCATCCATATTGTCTGCCAACACAAGTTTGCCGGGTATTTGTGCAAACCTCTCGTCGGTAGGGAAGTGTGATAAATCAACCCTTATGATGTCTGGGGTACTCATTGCTGAATTGTTCTATTTGTCGGCAAAGATACTAAAAAAAGTATAAAAAACAGGAGAAATGAATTATTTTCTCCTGTCTGTATGTCATTATTATATATAATGTGCGGCTTGCTTCTTTTTTGCCAACTTTTGTACGCTGTTCATGGTGCTTGTGATGCACCGTTTATCGATGAATCGATACACCGCTTATCGGTCTTTCGTTAAGCCGTTCATCGATTGGGCGATACGCCGTGAGCAGTTTTGGCATATCAATGCAATGCTGCTTTTGTCAGTGTCGTTGCTTGGTCGTATGCCTTTTCCCAGTCAGTATCAATGCAGAACGGAGTAAGCGTTGTGCGGTCATCTACATAGCAGTTTACCTTCTCCTTGTCCGTGTCTTTGAACATTGGGTTGAACTTGCTCGCATCAGTGTATATCTTGAGAATTTCCGTGCGTTTTGCAGGTGAGATGCTACGAGCCTTTTCGAGGTTCAGCTGAAAGTCGGTGACGAAAGAGCTGAGGTTCACCGCTTGGCTGTCGTAGAAATATGAATCTTTCTGCAAGCCACGCTTCTTTATCATCATCGACATGTAATTGAGTGCAGTCAACTTGAACTGGTTAATCTGTGTCTCTTCGTCAGATGATGCAGGGTTGTTGACTACTGCCATTGCTTTGTCATATACCGTCTTGTAGAGGCTTTGAGCCTGAATGCCTGTCACTGACGCTGTCAGCACAAGCAGAGTGATAAGTACTTTCTTCATAATCATTTGCATTTTACTTTATCAATAAGGTGCCACAAAGTTACTCTTTATCTCTGTATGTGATATAAAAAATCCCTGCCAAAAGTCTTTTTATTAAATATGTTTAACATTTACTGATTGGCAAACTCGCTGATTTCGTAATTATTCGCTACCGCCAGCCGCGCACAGTTTTGTAGTAAATGGCGGTTGCTGTCATTCACCGCACCCACATCTGTCGGCTTGCCGTAAAACGTTTTGTCGTTTCGGAGATTTACGCCGAGGCATGGAGCGATGATGCTCTCAAAAAATGTGCATGCCACCAAATATCTTCCTGCATAGAGATTCATGTGCTGACTGTCACGCGTGAGATCGTCGTCAACATCAAGGACCTCTATGTTTCGTGCATTCTGTACAGCCGTTCCGCACGGAATGATGATGTCTATTCCTGTGTTCGCCTTCATCTTTTTCACAGAGTTGCAGATGCTCGCCCACATGTTTGCTTGTGTCTTGTACTTCTGCAACAGTTTGTTGTTTGCCGAGTATGCCCATGTCTCATTGAAAGCGAATGTGGTGCGTGGCGAAACTTTGTTGATGTTGTAAAGTTGTATGAGTTTCGACAGATATGGCTCGTATGTGCTGTAATCTCCCGATTCGAGAGAGTACTGCTGAAACACAACGATGTCATAAGCAAACTGGCACATCACATCGTTGATGCTGGTTGCTTTCTCCAGCAGTTGCTCTCCGCTGCTGTTATATCGAAACAGTTCATACACCTTCTCTCCGCTTTTGTAGTAATCGAAGTGTTGCTTCATGGAGCATGCGCCTTTGTACAGCACATACACATTCACATTGTGTATGCCGAGCGACTTGAATATCTCTGGCAATGCACTGCTCGTATCAACGGAAAAGGAATTGCCGATGAATAGGATGTCGAGTTTCGCAGGCATGTATGGCAATGGAGGGTTGCACAGATAGCCACACTCCAATTGCTCGCTGTCGTTTTTATTCGTTTTTGCCTTTGCTGTCTCTGTTTTTGTTGCGTTGTTTTTCGATGATGTTGCTTTTTCCGCCTCGTCTTTCTTTGCCGTTGTCGTAGTGATTTTTCTTGTCACAACAACCTTCTTTGTCTGCGGTGCTTTGCTGTTATCATTCTGTGTCGATTGTGCAAAACCGCAGATATTGGCAACTGTCAATATGAGAAAAAATATGTTTCTTTTCATTTCTTCAATGCTTCAAGCAGGAGGTCCATTGCTTTGGCTGCATCTCCTGTCTCTTCATAAAGGTTTACGAACTTGCTGCCGATGATTGCTCCAGAGGCATTCTTCTGTGCCGCTTCGAGAGTCTGCTTGTTGCTGATGCCGAAGCCAATCATGCGTGGGTGCTTGAGATTCATGCTGTTGATGCGTGAGAAGTATGCTTGCTTGGCATCGTTAAACTCCTTTTGCGCACCTGTGATGGCTGCGGAACTTACCATATAGATGAAACCATCGGTGTTTTCGTCAATGAAACGGATGCGTTCCTCGCTCGTCTCGGGGGTAATGAGCATGATTATTCGGATGTCGTGCTTGTCGGCAATGGGTTTGTATTCCTCTAAATAGTCCTTGAATGGCAGGTCGGGGATGATAACGCCGTCTATGCCTGTTTCCACACATCGCTGGCAGAACTTCTCAAATCCGAACTGCATGATTGGATTGAGATAACCCATAAGAATAAGCGGTATTTCCACGCCTTTCCCTTCCTCGCTGTCTTTCCTTATCTCTTCCAACTGCGAAAAGAGTTTCTTCAGCGACATGCCATTCTTCAATGCTTTTGTCGCAGCATCCTGAATTACAGGGCCATCAGCCATAGGGTCGGAGAATGGGATGCCCACTTCGATAAGGTCAACGCCTTTCTCTTCCAACGTTCTGATTGTGTTGGCAGTACCTTCCAAAGTCGGATGTCCTGCACAGAAATATATCGAAAAGATTTTCTCGTTCTTTGTTGCGAAAAGTGTGTTAATTCTGTTCATTGCTTTATCTGTTTTATGAATTTGTCAATTAGTGTTGAATCTTTAATGGCGGGTGATAATTCGAAGCGTGAGTTGAGGTCAATGCCGATGAATTTCGTATGGCTGAACGCTTTAACTTTGTCGGCATCTTCTGCTCCAATTCCGCCAGTGATGAGGAATGGCACGTTGCCGTTATATTGCCGCAAAATATCCCAGTCAAACTGCTTGCCACTGCCTCCATACCCCTTGCATCTCGTCTCAAAAAGAAAGTAATTCGCAAGTCCTTCATATTGCTCCGTGTGCCTTATGTCGTCCTCCGTTTCTATCTGTATCATCTTGATAATCTGAACGTTCTCGCCAATCGCATTGCGGAGATTAACGATATATTCGGGACTTTCGTTGCCGTGCAGTTGCACAATATCCAACCCGAACTCGTCCGCTCGCTTTGCTATTTCTTCTATTGGCGAATTGACGAACACCCCCACACGCTTACAATGCTGAGGCAGGTAGTTCGGCACGGTGCTGACATGCCGCGGAGAACGAGGATAGAAGATAAATCCCATCCAATCCACTCCTCCAATCTCGTCTATCTGCCGAATGTTCTCGGTATCACGCATACCGCACACCTTTACAATCATCTTGTTACCTTCTTTACATTCATCTTGCCATCTCTTTTACTTATCTCGTCACCTCCTCAATAAATGCTTTCAGCGATGCCCCCGGGTCTGGAGTTTTCATAAATGTTTCTCCTATGAGGAAACCACGGAAACCAGCCTCACGCAGTTCTCTAACTGTCTGAGGATTAGATATTCCGCTTTCGCTCACAAGCACATAGTCCTTTGGAAGAAGCGAAGCAAGACGGTAGGAGTTCTGCACATCCGTATGGAACGTGCCGAGGTTGCGATTGTTCACACCTACCATGTCTATATTGTCACCCACATATTCCAATTCTGGCTCTGAATGCACTTCGAGAAGCGTCTCCAATCCCAGTTCGTGTGCCGTTTTGGCAAATGCCTTGCACTCGTCTTTCGTCAAGTCGGCAGCGATGAGCAGCACCGCATCTGCACCAATTGCCTTTGCTTGAAATATCTGATATTCGTCCACGATGAAATCCTTTCTTAAAATAGGACACTTCACATTCGGTCGTGCGATACGGACAAACCTCATGTTGCCTCCGAAATACTTCTCGTCAGTCAATATGGAGACTGCGCTTGCACCATTTGCACTATATGAAGCAGGGATTATCTCTGGCTTTCCATCCTCCTTTATCCATCCTTTCGACGGACTTTTCCTCTTGAACTCTGCAATAATCCCCGATGCGCTATTGGCAAGGATTGTCTTCATAGAGATTTGCAGAGAGTTTCCGTCCGCAATAATCTTCTCCACATTATTATATAATAGGGAAGGGGACACCTGCTCTTTCTGCCTCTCTACTTCAATGCGTTTGTAGGCAACTATTTCTTCAAGAATATCTTTAGCCATAACTCTTTAAGAATTGATTTCCACAAACTTATTGAATGTCTCCAAAGCCTTTCCGCTTTCCAAAGATTCTCTTGCAATAGACACTGAATCTTGAATGGAAATGTTCTTATTCATTACGCTAATTCCGCATGCAGCATTGGCGATAACCACATTCCTTTGTGCCTCAGTAGATGTGCCGTTCAACACAGAATCAAAAATTTTCATCGCATCCTCCGCTGTCTCTCCTCCGTAAATGTCCTTCTGCTCAATATATTTCAAACCGAGGTCAACAGGAGTAAGCACTTTCTCAAAATCCCTTGTGCAAATTTTGAAACCGCTGGTAAGCGAGATTTCATCGTAACCGTCGTATGATGTGACCACTCCGAAGTTATCCCCAATCTTCTGATGCAGATTGTTGTATAGCCTCAACTGTGCCTGATTTGCCGTGCCATGCAACGAGTTTTTCGGATGACAAGGATTGACGAGAGGACCAAGAAGATTGAAGCAGGTCGGCACGCCAAGAGCCTTGCGAGTAGGGCCTACAAACTTCATTCCGTAGGCGAACAATGGTGCGTGGAAATAGCAGATATTCGCCTCGTCAAGCGAGCGTTTCAGCGTGTCAATATCGTCAGTAAACTTCACCCCATGCCCTTGCAGCACGTTGCTTGCTCCGCTCACCGATGAACTGCCGCCGTTGCCGTGCTTCGTCACCTTATATCCTGCTCCAGCAATGACGAATGCGGCACAAGTAGATATGTTGAAAGTGTTTTTGCCGTCTCCGCCAGTACCCACGATGTCGAGAGTGTTGTACTCGCTGAAATCCATGTACTTACCCGTTTCAAGCAGTCCCTGACGGAAGCCCAGCAGTTCATCCACCGTCACACCACGCGTCTGCATCGCCATGAGCAGAGCCGCAATTTGCTGAACATTATACTTTTCCTCAACGATGTTGAGCATTATCTGATGAGTCTCCTCCTGCGAAAGAGTCTCGCCGTCTATCAATTTCAAGAGATATTGTTTCATTGCTATTTGTGATTTATCCAGTTGTTTAGAATTGTCTTGCCGTCGGGAGTAAGCACGCTTTCGGGATGATATTGTATGCCACGAATGTCATAAACCTTGTGTCGCATCGACATGATGAACCCCTCGTCCGAGACGCTTGTCACTTCAAGGCATTCTGGCAGACCGTCCGTATTTACCACCCACGAATGGTATCGTCCCACCTCAATTTTCTCTGGCAATCCTTCAAAAATATAGTCCCTCACGGTGATAGTCGTTGGTGTTGCCACTCCGTGATACACCTCGCTCAAATTCGTCAGATTGCCGCCAAAACTCTCGCCAATCGCCTGATGCCCAAGGCAAACGCCAAGGATTGGCTTCTTTCCTGCGTATTCCTTTATCACATCGAGCAACAGCCCTGCCTCGCACGGAATGCCTGGGCCGGGGGAGAGGATGATTTTATCAAATTCCTCCAACTGCTCCATGCGGAACTTGTCGTTTCGGAAAACCGTTACCTCTGCTCCCAACTCCTTCACAAGATGACTCAGATTGTAAGTGAATGAGTCATAATTATCTATGATTACTATCTTCATATTCTGCCGTTTATCGAATTTATAGTCCTTCCGCTATCGTAATTGCCTTCCTTAGTGCGCCCAATTTATTGTTCACCTCCTGCAACTCATACTCCACATCGCTCTTTGCCACGATGCCACCACCTGCCTGAAACCACAGTTCATTGTTGCGGCTCACGAATGTGCGGATGGTTATGGCCTGATTGAGATTGCCGTCAAATCCGATGCTGCCCACACAGCCACCGTATGCCCCACGATTGTGTGGCTCGTATTCGGAAATCAACTGCATCGCCCTCACCTTAGGAGCGCCGCTGAGAGTGCCTGCCGGGAATGTGTCGATGAATGCCTTTACAGGGTCTGCTCCCTCATTCAACCGACCGCTCACACGAGACACCAAATGTATCACATGGCTGTAAAACTGCATATCTTTGTAGAAATCCACCTTCACATCGTGGCAGTTGCGTGAGAGGTCATTCCTTGCGAGGTCGACCAGCATCACATGCTCAGCATTCTCTTTCGGGTCGTTTTGTAGATAGAGTGCGTTCTGTCTGTCCTGTTCCGCATCGCCAGTACGTTTTGTTGTTCCAGCGATGGGGTCGATATACGCCGTGCCATCCTCAATTCGGCAATGTGTCTCAGGGCTTGACCCGAATATGCGGAAACCGCCGAAGTCCATATAGAATAGATATGGCGAAGGATTGATGCTCCTCAATGCCCTGTATAACTTGAAATCATCGCCCTCGAACTTCTGCTTGAAACGACGTGCAAGCACAATCTGGAACACATCGCCACGCAGACAATGGCGTATGCCCTTGCGGATGTTCTCACGATGTTCATCATCGGTCAGCGTTGACCAGTAGTCGCCTACGGGGTGGAAATCGAACTTCTGATATGGTCGGTTGTTCACATCATGCTCCAACTGTTCGAGGTCGTCCTCCTCGCCCTCTGCCAGCAACTCAATCAGTGTCAGTTCGTTCTTGAAATGGTCAAACACGATATAGTCTTTGTAAAGGATATAGAGCAAGTCGGGCGCATCGTTCTTGTCCTGTGTTTCGTCCTTCACCTCTATATTCTCAAAATATCTGACGGCATTGAACGACGTATATCCAAACAAGGCACAACTCCCCTTGTCCTCGCCCTCTATATTAAATCTGTGGAGAAAATCATTTATGAATTGTGCCGTGTCATACTCCTCAGTGATAGGGTGGCTCGTCTGCGTTCCATCGGGAAACTTCGCCATACCCACACCGTGTTCCACGCTGATGCTTGCTATTGGATGCACGCAGATGAAAGAACGACTGTTCTTCCCGTCGTGATAGTCCGAACTCTCCATCAATGCACTTTGAGGGTAGGCATCCCTCACTCTCATATACACACTGACGGGGGTGTTCAAATCGCCCAAAATCTTCTTTGATGCTGTGCGATAGTTGAATGTTGATATTGTTGGGTCACTAAGCATATCTTTATCAATAACTTATCTTTTCTATTCCTTATGTTTACTGCTTCTCTTTTATCTTATATAATACTTCTTGTGCATGATGCGTGCGGAATATCGTCCACCTACCTTAGCCGTGCGCTTTCTTAAAATATAAGTTATGTTTTATAAAATATAACCTATATTTTGTAAAATTAA
>JAFLUT010000066.1 GCA_022508665.1 Prevotellaceae bacterium
TTGTTGTAGCCAGCCTGCGCCACATCGACCTCGCCAACAGGCGTGTCGGGACTGTCGTAGTCAACGTATGTCATGCTGACCGCTGTGAGTTTGGGCTTGTGGAACGTGATGGAGTCGATGCCTTCCGAAAGGCTGATTTCCAGACCGTCGGTGATGTCGACAGCGGTGTAGTTGCCGCCCTTGCAGACATACATGGTCTGTGCGAAAGTGAAGGCGGAGGCAAGGGCAAAAATGATTGAGAGAAGTATCTTTTTCATATTGTTGTCTTTGTTTTTATGGTAACGTCATTTTTATTTTACTATCACTTTCTGCCCGTCAATTATGTAGATGCCCTTGGGCAGTTTCTTGCTGTCGGGGTCAACGTTCAGTATTCTTCCCGTGAGGTCATGGACTTCGCCTTTTTTCGTGGCGGAGGTCTCTTCTTTCACGCCGTCGATGCCGACAGCAGTCTCGGTGCTGAAATACAGGCGGGTCATGCCTTTCGTCGGCAATGAAGCGGACGTGCCGTCTCTTAGCACCACAACGAGGTTGCCGTCTTCAAAGACAAGTTTCTGCAGGTTGGAGACGCTCTCTATCTTGTTGGCGCTCTGGTTTGCCAAATCGTAATAGAGATTGAAATCGTCGGCGAATGCCGATAGACCGAATGCGAGGGCGGCGGTCAATGCGAAAAGTTTCTTCATATAGATTTCAGGTTCTATATGCCGATACACCCTACTACTCTCGGCGATTATACATTACTTATATATACAAGAAAAGCATAGAGATTATAACCGTTTATCTTACCTAAGGCTCTGGAAAATACCCTCATACGAATAAACAGAAACTTACACCCCATGCTCATGTATGATAAACTCGGCTCAGCATGGGATGCGTGAACTGAAGAAATATCAATTACACAAGATGGGCGTAAAGTTACTCTGCCCTCGTATTAAAGTTTTCCAGACTTTTAGGTAAAGGACAAAAGCAATTACGCCTTCTTGATTTTCGGCTGTCCGCTCTTTTGCCACGAATGGCGCAAAGAGAGTTCCAAAAACATGGCAAAGATATAGAAAAAAGGAGAAAACGGCAATGATTGTGAGAAGAAAAATGTGATAATTGAATGAAAAAGTGTTGAAAACCCATTTGAAAAGCCTCGTTTGGTTGTGGGCGAGTCAATTTCAAGGGTAATAATGGATGTGGATTGAAGCCTTGTTAATTTAATTCTACAATAATCATTTGTAATTCAGGAATATTCACTACTTTTGTACTCGTAAATACAAAACACAAAACACGTACAATTATGAAAATAGGTTTTGACAATGAGAAATATCTGAAAATCCAGTCAGAGCATATCAGAGAGCGCATAGCGCAGTTTGACGGCAAACTCTACCTCGAATTGGGAGGCAAACTCTTCGACGACCACCACGCATCGCGAGTGCTGCCCGGCTTCAAGCCCGACAGCAAACTGTGTATGTTTCAGCAACTTAGCGACAGCCTTGAAATAGTCATCGTCATCAGCGCGGAGGACATAGAGAAGAACAAGGTGCGTGCCGACCTCGGCATCACATACGATGAGGACGTGCTGCGTCTGCGTGGTGAATTTATCAACCGTGGCTTCATGGTGGGGTCGGTCGTCATCACCCACTACAACGGACAGAGGGCTGCCGATGCGTTCCGTCAGCGTCTGGAACGTATGGGCATAAAGGCTTATTACCACTACCTCATCGACGGCTATCCGCACAATGTGTCGCTCATCGCCTCAGATGAGGGTTTCGGCAAAAACGACTATGTGCAGACGGAGCGTCCGCTGGTCATCGTGACGGCTCCGGGCCCGGGCAGCGGCAAGATGGCTGTGTGCCTTAGTCAACTATACAACGAGAATAAGCGTGGCATCCGTGCAGGATATGCTAAATTCGAGACCTTCCCCGTGTGGAGTCTGCCACTGAAGCACCCCGTGAACATTGCCTACGAGGCTGCTACTGCCGACCTCAACGACGTGAATATGATTGACCCATTCCACTTCGACGCTTACGGCAAAGTGGCTATCAACTACAACCGAGACATCGAGATTTTCCCTGTGCTGAACGCTCTGTTCGAGGGCATCTATGGCGAAAATCCTTACAAGTCGCCTACCGACATGGGCGTGAACATGGTGGGGTTCTGCATCAGCGACGACGAGGTGTGCTGCCAAGCATCTAAGGACGAAATCATCCGCCGCTACTACGATGCCACCAATAAACTTGCCGACGGTGCTTGCAACGACAGCGAGGTGAACAAGATACAACTCCTTTTCAACCAAGCGAAAATCACCACCGCCACTCGCCGCACCACCGTTGCCGCCAACGAGAAGAAAGCGGAATGCGGACACACATCGTCTGCCATCGAACTATCTGACGGAACGATAATTACTGCTAAATCAAGCCCGTTGCTCGGATGCAGTGCCGCCCTCATTCTGAATGCCACCAAGCACCTTGCTGGCATCAGCCACGACGTGAAACTCATCCCTCAGAGCATGATTGAGCCTATACAAAAGACGAAGATAGAGTATTTGGGAGCAGGTAACCCACGCCTGCACACCGACGAGGTTCTTGTTGCCCTCTCCGTTCTTTCACAGCACGACGAGAACTGCCGCCGCGCCCTTGAAAAACTGCCTGAACTGCGTGGCTGTCAGGTGCATAGCACTGTCATGCTGAGCGAGGTAGACCGCAAGATATTCAAGAAGTTAGGCTGCGGTTTGACGTGCGAGCCGATAAAGAAGAAATAACACAGGGAGTGACCAATATCAGGCATCATAAGCCATTATCACTTCCCATTCTATCTAACCAACGGCATCCCCCACCCTGCCACAATGCCGTTATCCCATTTTCGCAAGCCACGTTCTTAAAATATAACTTATGTTTTATAAAATATAGGTTAAATTTTATAAAATACAAGTTTAATTTTATAAAACATAAGTTATATTTTAAGAAAGGTGTAGGCTGACCACCAGTCATGTCACTGACTGCATCCCATCTCGGGGATGTGCTTTTTTCGGGTATCGCAAAAAGTTTTTGTGGTTTTCCTTTTATGTTTAGGACTTAAAGTGTTATCTTTGTGGCATCTAATTCTAAATATCACAAAACCAGTATGAAGACAGACATTGAAATTGCTCGTGAGTGTCAGTTAAAGAAGATTGGGGAGGTGGCACAGTATGTGGACATCCCACTCGGCGAGTTGGAACTGTATGGAAAGCATATAGCCAAAGTGCCGGGCCGTCTCATCGACCAGAAGAAGGTGGATGAGAGCAACCTCATCCTCGTTACAGCCATCACGCCTACGAAGGCGGGCATAGGTAAGACAACGGTCAGCATCGGGCTTGCCCTCGGACTTAACCGACTGGGCAAGAAGGCGGTGTGCGCCTTGCGAGAGCCGTCGCTCGGACCCTGCTTCGGAGTGAAGGGAGGAGCGGCAGGTGGAGGCTATGCGCAGGTGCTGCCGATGGAAAAGATTAACCTCCACTTCACTGGCGACTTCCACGCCGTGACGTCGGCTCACAACATGATTGCCGCCCTGCTCGACAACTACATCTATCAGCACCGCGAGGAGGGGTTTGCTCTGAAAGAGGTGATATGGAAGCGTGTGCTTGACGTGAACGACCGCAACCTGCGGTGCATCGTGACTGGCTTAGGCTCGAAGGCGGACGGCATACCTGCGGAAAGCGGATTTGACATTACTCCGGCAAGTGAAATCATGGCTATTCTCTGCCTGTCGAAAGACCTCGACGATTTGCGTCGCCGCATTGACAATATCATCCTCGGAATAAAGATTGACGACACGCCATTCCGTGTAAAGGACATGGGTGTGGGAGGCGCTATCACAGTGCTTCTGTTGGACGCCATCAATCCCAACCTCGTGCAGACAACGGAGAACACTCCTGCCTTTGTGCATGGAGGGCCTTTCGCCAACATCGCCCACGGATGCAACACTATCATTGCTACACGCATGGCGATGACCTTCTCGCAGTATGTCGTTACGGAGGCTGGCTTCGGCGCAGACCTCGGAGCGGAGAAGTTCTTCAACGTGAAGTGCCGCAAGAGCGGATTGCAACCGAAACTGACTGTGATTGTTGCCACGACACAGGGACTGAAGATGCACGGCGGTGTGCCTGTGGAGGACATCAAGAAGCCTAATGCTGAGGGGCTGATGGAGGGCTGTAATAACCTTGACCGCCACATCGCTAACATGCAGAGTTTCGGGCAGAGCGTGGTGGTGGCGTTCAATCGCTATGCTACCGACACGGACGAGGAAGTGGAACTCCTGCGCAAGCACTGTGCCGACCTCGGCGTGGGCTTCGCTGTCAACAATGCTTTCCTCGAAGGCGGTGAGGGTGCCAAGGAGTTGGCGCAAGTGGTGATTGATACGATAGAAAACAATCCGTCGAAGCCTCTCACGCTGACTTACGACGACAGCGACGACATCAAGACGAAGATTGAGAAGGTGTGCAAGAAGATTTATGGGGCATCATCGGTCACTTACGGCAAGGCTGCCGAGAAGATGCTTTTGCGCATCAAGAAACTTGGCATTGAGAATTACCCTGTATGCATAGCCAAAACGCAATATTCTTTCTCTGCCGACCAGACGAAGTACGGCTGTCCGACAGGGTTCAACGTGAACATCCGCGACTTGGTGATTAACGCCGGAAGTGAGATGATTGTCGCCATTGCAGGAGACATCATGCGAATGCCGGGACTGAACAAGTCGCCACAAGCAGAACGCATCACGATTGTGGACGGGCTGATAGAGGGACTGTCGTAAAAAGGGGATAGATTTTGATAGTGTTTATAGAGATGATAGATGATATAGGTTCTATAGAAATCTATAAAAGCCTATAAAATCTACCGTAACGGCTGTTCACTCGCCACGCTTATTGCATAACCCTTTTTAAGGAACACCTCGGTAGTCAGCGACACATTATTATATTTAATAAAAAGATTTTTGAGGTCGTCGTCAATACCTCGCCCAGTGAGTTTGACGACGGCCTCTTTTTGTGTCCAGAGGCGAGTGAACTCGGTGTCGGGAGAGGAAGCAGCGGCAATGCGTGCCAGTTCCTCGTCGTTGCAGATGTGTCTGGCAAGCGGCTCTTTGTAGCGGCCAAAACATTCTACGTCTATTCCGACCTCGCTGTCTGCCACAACGCATGCCACTGCCTTGCGACAATGGCTAAGGTTGAAGTGGATAGATGAGGGGGAGGGTGTGGTGTGGAAGAAGGAGACGGGCGCATGTGAATGTGCAGGAAAGCAGAGGGAGGGCTTGCCGTGTTCGCCATAGATGAACTCTGGCTGTTCCTCTATTGCATATTCCTCTTTGAGCAGTTGGCAGAGCAGCAGATAGGAAAAGGTGCATTCCTTGCGTCCTTGCTCATGCTTGAAGCGTAGCGCCTGTTCACGCCGCCACTGTGGGAGGAGGGCGAGGGCAGCCTCCAACTCCTCGGAAGTGACAGTGTCTAAATTGTCGAGAACGGCGTGTTTCATGACTACAATTTCTCTCCGCAATGCTTGCAGTAGTTGGCTTTCAAGTCGGTCTTCTGTCGGCATCGTGGACATCTGCCGCCTACGCCTTTCTTTTTGGTCTCGTCAATCATGGTGGCAGAGACTATACCAGTAGGCACAGCGATGATTGTGTAGCCAAGTATCATTATTATGCCCGAAAGGAAACGCCCAACCATTGTTACTGGGGTGATGTCGCCATACCCCACAGTGGTGAGGGTGACGATTGCCCAGTATATGCTTGTGCCGATGTCTGTGAACTGCGTGCCTTCCTGTCCACCCTCGACCATAAACATGATTGTGCCGAGGATTGTGACAAGGATGATGACGAAGAGGAAATATACGGCAATCTTGCGTATGCTCATCTTTATGCTCTGCAAAAGCAGATAGCCCTCGTTGATGAACGAGAAGAGCCGCAGCACACGGAATATCCTGATAAGTCGGAACACTCGCAAAATGAAGAAGTAGCGTGTGGACGACAGGCAAGGGATGAAGGAAAGATAGAGCGGCATGATAGCCATCAGGTCGATGATGCAGAACAGCGAAAGCGCCTCTTTCTTTGGTTCTGGAGAGGAATATATGCGGAGTGCGTATTCAATTGTAAAGAAGAATGTCAACACATATTCCAGTACCGTAAGAATGAATTTGAACCTACCTTCCACAGCAGGCATACTCTCGACAAATGCCACCAATAGGCTTATGGTAATGGCTATCATCACGGCTATGTCAAAAGCCTTTCCCTCGGGAGTGTCGGAGTCAGCAATGATATTGTGAAGACGCGGCTTGTCTTTCAGAAGTGCAATCATTTTTTTCATGGCTGCAAAGGTAGGAATAAAAATTGAAAGGACGAAATTACAAATGCTGCAAAAAATCTACCTCGACAATGCGGAGTTCGCTTCGCACCTTGTCGCCGTCCTTGGCTTTGAACAGGTCAAGTTCGTTGGCGACAGGCGCTGCGAGTTCCTTGACATTGCTGAACTGCTCGCTGTCGGCGGCGGAGCCTTGTAGGCGTATGGTGATAGAGTTAGCATTGGGTACTGGCTTCAAAGGCAGATGAACGTAGCCAAGGGAGGCTGGCGTCTTGCCTTCCCACACGAGGGTGGAGTCGGCAAAAATTTGGAGAGGGTATTCACGCTTGCGCCACCCTGTGAGTTTGATGACGAGTTCATCGACCTGCGCAGGGGTTTCTAAGTCGTAGCGTATCCATGCGGTGGACGGTCGCCCGTCGTTCTGCCACTCGGTGTCCTCGCTGTCGTCAATAGAGTTCTGCGCCGTCTCTGGGTTGCATCCTGCGGTGACGGTCTTGACGTGCAAGGTCTTTTTCAAGTCTGTGTAGGAGGGTGCAGAAGGGGTCTCGCCTCGTGTGAGCAATCCTTGCATACGAGGCTGTTCATCGCCTTTGGCATTGAGAGAAATGGATGCCGATTGCAGTCCGTCGGCAGACACACGTATAGTCGCCATGCCTTCTTCGCCTGTGGAGCGTATCAGCACACGGTTCACGCCACATTCGAGGGGCAGGGAGAGTGAGCGGATGCAGTTGGTGTCGGCGCTGTCCTTGCCTATGCCGCCAATCCATTCAATCACTCCGTCAATAGAGAACTGCAACTGCTGATGTGCCAATGGATTGCGGCGTCCCTGCGCATCGACCGCTTCTATTTGCAGGAGCGCCATGTCTGCTCCGTCGGCTATGAGTTGGTGGTCGTTGACGTTTGTGATTTTCAAAGCGACAGGCTCACCTGCGGTCTCTATGGCATATTGCGACAGTTCACGTCCGTCAGCGTCGTATGACACCGCCTTGATTGTACCTGCGGAAAAGGGGATGCTGTCGAAAATGTGCAGGAAATGATAGGCGACAGAGTCGGTGCCTACCTCAGTGTCGTTGACGAACAGTTTGACGTGCGGTGCGTCGGAGACAACGAAGACGGGCTTTGTCACGCTGTCGGCATAGTTCCAATGTCCGACAATATAAGTCTGTGATGTTTCGGGCGTTACCCACCCGTTCCACATCACTTGGTGGGCATAGAAAGCGTCCTTGGGCAGTCGCATGGCATCCACCACTCCACTTGTGCGGTAGTTGCTTTCGCCACGGTTGTGGGTGTTGGTGTCGGAGAAGATGATTTTCGTTCCGCCGTTGGACACACGCTCGCCTGTGCCGGGGCGCTCCTGCCAGTAGTCGTACCAACGACGCACCATCTCAACGGCAAACTGGTCGTTGTTCTGGTTGTAGGCAGAGGCGTCATCGCCACGATAGAGAGGGCCGTCGCCATGCTTGTGGTAGGGATATGACCAGTCATCCCAGTAGCGGCGAAGTGCCTCGTCACGGCAATACTCCATTGCCCACACTGGCTTGGTGGCGCTCTTGTTTATGTAGAGCATTTCGCCGCCATATTCGGCTGCGGTGTTGCGGTTCAGCATTTCGCGAGAGCCGATAGCCCTGCCTCCGTGAGGGTCGAATTCATCACGTATGGCTTTCATCTCTCGCATGTGTTCCTCGCTGATACCTTTGTTGCCGCACTCGTAGAAAAGGATTGAAGGGTTGTTGCGGTTGTAGATAATGGCGTCACGCATCAGTTCCACTCGCTGCTCCCAGTGTCTGCCTGTCACGTCCTTCTCGGCATCACCTGCGGGCATGGCTTGGATTAGTCCCACACGGTCGCACGACTCTATGTCCTGTTTCCATGGGCATACGTGCATCCAGCGCACAAGGTTGCCCCCCGACTCAACCATTAAAGCATTGCTGTAATCGCTAAGCCACGCAGGTACGCTCATGCCTACGCCGGGCCACTCGTTGCTTGTGCGCTGAGCATAGCCGTGCATCATAATTGTGCGGTCGTTGAGGACGGTCTTTCCATTGGCATATTCTGTTTTGCGGAAGCCTGTGGTGGTTGTCACCTCATCAAGCAATTGAGGTTTGGAGTTGGTTTTGGCTGTCAAAATGCGTGTTTTCACATCATATAGATAGCCGTAGCCCCACGACCAGAAGTGCAGCCCGTCAACAGCCTGCTCGGCAGAGAGAGTCGCCGTCTCGCCTTTGTCAATGGTGACAAGAGAGGAAGAGAATGTTGCGAGTGAAGAGCCGTCGCGGTCGACGATTTCGACCTCATACACAATGGTTTGCGCCTTGCCGGTCTCATTCTTCACTTGCGACTCGGCATGAATGGTGGCAGTCTTTTTTTGCACGTCTATGTCTTTGGCATAGATGTAAGTGCCTGTTGTTCCGAGCGAGGAATAGAGGGGCATAGTCTGATAAAGCCTATCAACCACGTGCAGACGCACATTCTTTGGCAAACCTCCGTAGTTGGCGTTGAAGTTCTTGTTGTTCCATTGGAAAGATGCAGGTTCCAACATGTTGTTTGGCAGTCCGTTGCCGTCCTTCACCGTCTCCCCCTCGGTTGATGCGCCTCTCTCCTTGTACGACCACGAGTTATCGGTCATCACTTCGAGACGGTTTTCCTTTCCTATATATATATAAGGTGTAAGGTCGAAGCCGAATGCCATTACACCGTTCTCATGCAGCCCAAGGCGGTTGCCATTCAGCCACACCTCGGCAGCCTGTCGAGCGCCTTCAAACTCGATGAAAACTTTCTTGTTCTTCCACTCTTTAGGAGCATGGAAAGTCTTTACATATCGCACGGTGTCGTCGGGCAGTTTCTCTATGGGTACACGGAAAGCGTACTCCTCATTCCATGCTCGAGGCAATGTGACTGTCTTGCCCTTCATCTGCCAGTCGGCATTAAAATTCAATGCTCGCTGTGCGTAGACAGCACAAGCGAGCAATGAAAGGGTTATTGTGAGGATTTTTCTCATTTCTTTATATATACTTTGATACCATTTACAATGTATGAACCTGATGCTGTGACAGTCTTGATGCGGCGACCTGCCATATCGTAGATAACATCGTTCTCGGTCAGACTGTCAGCCGAGAGTTCGCGGATGCCCACTGGGTCAGGCACGATGCGGATGATGCCGTCGGTGGCGAGACTGCTTGCGTCCCACAACCACCCTGCCTTTGGCGTTTCGGGCAGAATTGTGATGTCGCCAGAAATGGTGATTTTGCCTGTGCCTGTGAACACTTTCAGTTCTGCATCGTCGGTGTATGTGTAACTTGAATTCAGTTCTGACATTTGTATGATAGGCGATGTCAGTTTGATATTGCCCGAGACATTGAATGCGTCGGTATTGGTGCGTGTTGCAGTGGAGCGAGTGCGTACACGGAGGATTGCTCCGGAGTTAAGAGTGAGGCTACCTTTTACTGTGAGTGTTCCTACAGCGGAAGCAAGCCTACCAGCACCAAGTATACCGTCTTTCTGAACTGTCACGTTCTGCACCTGTCCTGTGCCGCTCAACGTTGCCCCACTACGCACTGTGATAGCGCCAGTTGTTGCAGGGGCAGATGTTGTCGTGACGCAAACCTCGCCTTCATAAATGTTGAGCGGACCTGCTGATGCACCACTGAGTGTCCATGTGCCAGAACCGTATTTATTAACTGTTGCAGCACCATTGAACGAACCAGCGAAAGTGTCGTCATTGCCGAGGTAGCCTACGTTCCAGGTGCCTGTACTGAGAGTTCCAGAGCCTTGCATAGAACCAACCTTGTGCGTATAGTTCACTTCATCGCCACTACCGCTCTTGTTACCTGCTAAGTATGTGTTAGCCCCAAGTTTCAGCGTAGCCTTCTCGAAGTTCATCGCCTGAACGAAACGGTTATTACCTTTTTCTGTCTTCAGTATTTCGTATGTTCCTTCAAATTGTGAAACATTGGTAGATATGTCGCCACGAACATAAGGGCATGCCATCTTTATCGTTCCCTTGCCTGCCAGCGAACCTCTAATGTATCCTCTCGAAGTAGCATAAAAAGTGAGAGTCTTACCCTCATCGATAGTCAACGCATTCTGGAAATTAGGCATCGTAGAACTGTTGTTGACATCGAACATCACAATTGTACTGTTGCCTGTCACATGGATTGGCGAGGTAGCCTTTCCAAATGTGGTGTTCCATGCACCCATAGCCAGCGTACCTGCTTGAAGAATTGTGCCTGCCCAACTGTTTTCTCCTGCATAGGTGATGTTCAACTGACCAGCGCCAGCCTTGAGCAATGTGCCATTGCCCTTGACAATTCCCTTGAATGACGATGTACCCGATGCAATAGAGATTGTTGCAGTGTCAGTAAGAGTGATGCCTCTGTTGGTGGCTGTATTGGTGTTGTTGATAGTCAGTGTCGCCTTGCCAATCTTGAAGTTCTCCGCATCGGCAGAGGCAGCGCCAATAGATGAAACGATGCCAGCATCTGCCAGTTCCTTGACAGTAACAGAACCTGCGTTGATGACTGTCGCACCTGTATAGTCGCTCTTTGTGTTGTTGAGTACAAGTCTGCCTGTGCCGTTCTTCACGAGCATGCCCTCGCCAGAGAAACCGCCGTCGCCTTGGAAAGTGTAGGTTTGTGTAGAGTTGATTTCAGCACGAGTGAATGGCATGAGTTCTGGAACTTGTATTGTCGTTCCTTTCGCATCGTCGCCAAAAGTAATGCCGTCGTTTGCAACGTATGTTGTAGCATCATTATTGAGACTCCAGTTTAATGTTTGATAATCCCAAACGTTGCTCTCTGCTCCTGTCCACGATACACCGTTGGCAGGGTCACGCTGACCGTTAATCTTCAAATAGATAATTTTATCCTTATTGATAATGTTGTAACTCTTGCCTTTCAGACCTCTCACAGAGAAATTGCTTTCGGCTCCCGAAAACTCATTTGAATACTCAATCAGTTTATACTCTCCCTCTTGAGGGTCGGTTGCATTGATATTGAATACGACAGGGGCAGCCACAGTAAAAGTGCCATTGACTTTCAAGAGACTGTTGTTATCAATGTTAATTTCGATGTAAGTGTTCTGGTCAATAGTAAGGTCAGAATTGACTGTAAGCGTGCCGAGTGGCTTCACCACACCTTCTGCATAGTTGAGAGACCCCTCAAATGTCAAACTGCCTACTGAGCCTTTGCCCGACAAGATGCCACGGGCGCGGAGTTCTACATTGCCACTGATAGAGCCGTCTACCTGCAATGTGCCTTGCGACACAATGGTTGCACCTGTGGTTGTCACGGCAGAGTTGACAACAAGAGTTCCTTGCTGCGATTTCCATAAGTTCGCCGACCCTCCGAGCGGTGCGGAGAGTGTCAATGTCTGCCCCTTCACAGGCATAGCATAGATATTCTTTGCTGACGCCGAGGGAGTGATTGTCGCATTGCCCAATGTCAAGCCAAATACCTTGTTTTCAGCATCTGCCTGAATGAACGGTGGCAGTGGTGGACGTGGCATGTCGTAACCTAAATAGAAAGATGTGTTAGGACTTTGGTAGTAGCCACGATTAGTGATTTGCCCAAAATAGTTAGGGTCTTGCAACAGACAATAGATGTTGTCAATAGATGTCTTGTAATCGGTTGTCAAAGCAACAAAACCTGCTTCTGCTCCGTTATCCAACTGTTTCAAAATCAGTTCCTCTCGCCAATCGCCGCAGATGTCACCAAAGAACATTGGGCGCACACCATATTCAGCAGCAAGTCGCCACCCCGAATTGCTTGAAATCTGGTTAAGACGAGCCCATGTGCCTGTGCCATTATATTCCGCTATGACAACAGGAGGATTGTTGCCCGACCCCGGAGTCATCAACGACTCGCGGTCAAGGTTGCCATCCCACCATATTCCTTCGTATGGATAAGGTTTCTCTGTAGTTATCGCATCGCCTTTTGCATTGTACATATTTGGCATTGTTGACCAAATCTCATATCCCTTGTGCTTAGGGTCAACATCCATACATTCGCCACGGCCAACGTCGCCCACACTCGACAGATACCATTTCTTTATGGCTGACCCGTCTGTGGCGTCGTAAAGAATCATGCCAAGCATATCGGGTGCATTCTGCTGAATGGCGAAAATCTCCTGTCCGGGGCGGTCGGGGTCAATATCGCTCATGCGGAAACGGTCGCCATGCGAAATGCCAGAGTTCCACAGCAATGTACCGTCCTCATCGATAGCACAGGCTCCGTTCATTATCTCGTCCTTGCCGTCGCCGTCAACATCGCCTATACGTATGTGGTGGAACTCAGAAGGATAGCCATTGTCGCGAAAGGCGAAAGTCCACAATTCTTGGAACTTGCCACCCTTATAGCCGTATGCGTAAGTGAAATAGTGGTGTCCGTCAGAACTGCGGCGCAACTGGAATTGAATGACAGCACTGGGTGTCACGCCATCAAGATATGCCGTACCCATAGCACCCATCATCCAAGGGTATTCGTCATTCATAAACTCCTTCTTGTTGTCGCGTGTGTACTTCATGCCTGTGCGGTCGCTCGGCAAGGTCATAGGTACAATATCTTTCTGCGCTCCTGTCTCCCCGTCAATCACAAGCATGTAATACTGAGGATTTTTACCTGAATCATAACTTGTGTAGTTGACAATGCCGTCGCCGTCGGTGTCAGCGCTTGAACCATCATTATTACCGTATGCTATGTACTTTCCGAAAGTCTTGTTCTGCTTATTCCACAGGCGGGTACCGTCGCTTGCTTCTACCATTACCTCGCCCTTGCCGTCGCCGTCGAAGTCACCCACAGTAACACAATCATTCTGTCCATTAGAGAGCCAAATGTTTGGACCTAAGTCAATAGTCCAAAGATGCTCACCCTTGCTGCTGTATGCCTCAAGGCAGTCGCCCCAGTTGCCAGAGTAGCCATTCATATTTCTGTCCCAAGCCAAACGGTCGACCACATACTCCATCTCACCGTCTCCGTCGAGGTCGACAGGCCAGCAGAACTTCGTGTTGTAGCCCTTCGCACCGCCTGTGTATGGCAGAGGCGAGCCAGCATTCTTATAGTTCACATGCAGATAGGCATTGTTTATCAGCGTTCCGCCCAGCGATACTTGCTTGAGAGTGAATGGCTGAGAAGGCTCGCTTTCTTTGCCGTCAGCATCTACCATAGTGACGTAAATACTCGACCCATTAGGGATAGCCGACAATGTAGATGAGTAGTTGGTGAGTTTAAGAGGCGACGCTGTCACTTTCGTGTACTCTCCTCCTGCCTTCGCCACATAGACGTTATATCCTGCATCCTCGGGGTCTTGAATAAGCCTTCGCCATGTCACAAGCACGCTTGAGCCGCTGTAGGTTGCCACCACTCCACGGCCGAGATTTTGCTTGCGTTGCGCAGAAGCCTGCAACGATGCTATCATCGCCACGCATAGAACAAAGAGAAACTTTTTCATAAAAAATAGGTTTTAGTTAGTTAGATTGCATGGCAAAGATACATATTTTTATTTACTTACATACAATAATATCATTAAAAATGTCCAATTCCCACCTTAAAAAGTTATTTACAATGTGAGTTCGATAAATTTAAGATAAAAAAAGAATCATTTATACCTATGGTCATTGGGAATTAGTCGAGTTCACGTTAAACGGTTTGGCGTTATACAAAACACCTTTTTAGCGTTGCCCCAACAGCCCTTTTAGCGCCACCCAAACTACCCTTTTATTGTCCATAACGACAACAGTACACCTCTCAAACGCCCAGCCGTTCACGATTACAATAGTCAGCCGTGACAAATTATAATCG
>JAFLUT010000067.1 GCA_022508665.1 Prevotellaceae bacterium
AGCAGTAATGGCAACTACATCTGGAACATCGAGGAAACAGAGATACCTGCTCCAGCCCCAGAGGTTTACACTGTCAATGTAGCAGAAATTAAGAACGGCACAGTGACAGCCGATGTGGCGGAGGCACAGGCTGGCGAGACGGTCACTCTCACCGTAACACCTGCTGAGGGCTATGAACTTGAGACATTGACCGTCATTAGCGTAGCAGACAACACTGTCATAGATGTTTCTGCGGACTACACATTCACAATGCCAGAGGCGGATGTGATGGTTAGTGCTACATTCGTTTCTTCGGTACAGGACGGTATTGATGCTGCTGATGCTGATGCAGCCATGGAAACGGAGCGTTACACTATAAGCGGTAAACGCATTGCAACATCGCAAAGAGGAATAAACGTCGTAAAAATGAGCGACGGAACGGTGAAGAAGGTGCTTATGAGGTAGCAAGCGGAGATAATCCGCAATAATGAATGGAGAGGTTGAAGCATATTCAGGCTCTCCATTCACTATTTTATCATACAAGCATATAAACAATCTCATTATTTTTATATAAATTTGCATACATAAAACACAAGAAGAGACGCATGAAACCATTCCTTAAACTGGTTGCCGATGACCTGTACAGAAAGTTGGAAGGCGACTTTAAGAACACGACGATAATATTCCCAAACAAGCGTGCCAGCCTGTTTTTCAATCAGTACCTGTGGGAAAACTCGGGAGGGAAGACGATGTGGACACCAGAATACACAAGCATCAGTGAGTTGTTCGCATCGCTGTCGGACTATACGGTGGGAGACACTATATATCTGATTGTGCGGCTGTTTGAGGTGTATTCCCAGCATATACACCCCGAGAAGTCATTCGACCAACTGTATAGCCTCATGGAAACGATGTTGAGCGACTTTCAAGACATAGACAACAATATGGTTGAGCCTGAAAAGTTGTTTCTTAACATTGCGGACTTGAAAGAAATGACGGACTTCTCGTTTTTGGAGGATGAACAGCGTGAGGCGATAGAGCAGTTTTTCGGCAAGTTCTTCGATAAAGGAAACACAAAGGCTAAACAAGGCGGACAGGCAATCACGCCATTAAAGACGCAGTTTAAGACTCTTTGGAACAATCTGCCAAACATATATGACTGTTACCAAAAGGCTTTGCTGAACACCGCAGACGGTGAGCCATTAGTCTATGAGGGAATGCTGAAACGCAGGGTGATTGAGGTTCTAAGAGGGAATGATGAAGAAAGGCGTCATCGAATAGAGAAACGTTTGAGGTCACACACATACGTCATGGTGGGATTTAACGTGCTGAATAAGACTGAGTTGGAACTGTTCCGCTACATCAAGCAAAACCATGACACAAAGTTTTATTGGGACTATGACGTGACGTACACTAAACCTGCTTCGTCTTTGTCTTCAAAACTGCTGAGCAAATATGAGGCTGGGCAGTTCATTCTCGAAAACATTTCTGTGCTGGGCGATGAATTTAGGGGCGAGGACTTTTTCAACAATATGCTCACTCCCAAACAAATAACTTTCATACAGTCTCCAACGGAGAATGCTCAGACACGCTCCATTAGCGAGTGGATAGAGACCAACATCTACGCAAAAGACACTCTGAAAGAATCGGCTGTGATACTCTGCAACGAAAGCCTTCTATTGCCTGTGCTTCACAGCATTCCACCACATTTAAGCAATGGTGACGATGCTGACGATAATGGATTGACAATAAATGTCACCATGGGCTATCCGTTGGCAAGCACACCTATATATTCCTTGGTACAGGCATTGCTCGAACTGCAACTGCGAGGTACAACATCTTCGGGAGCATGGAGATACAAATACGTTGCAGCCGTGCTTAATCACCCCTTTGTCCGCAAGTTGGCAGGTAGTGCCTGTTACGAGAAACTGCGTGAACTGACAAAAAACAACGCATTGTTTCCAAGCACAGAAGAGTTTGCTGATAATGACATTCTCCGCCGTCTGTTCACACGGGCTACAGGCTACCGACTGACGGAATATCTGTCGGACATCATCGCATTGGTTGGGCATAGTTATCAAGACGTTTTCATTAGCAAAAACAATACTTTGCAGATGTATAAGGAAGCCATTTTTATGGCTTACACCTCCGTAAACCGACTGCGCAGCCTGCAAGAAAAGCATGAGACGCTAAACGTCAGCGATGAGACATTAGCACGACTAATCATGCAGATGCTTCGCTCTGCCTCAATCCCTTTCCACGGCGAACCAGCCGAAGGATTGCAAGTCATGGGGTTGCTCGAAACCCGAAACCTCGACTTCCGCAACGTCATAATGCTGTCAGTCAACGAGGGGCAGATGCCAAAGTCGGACAAACGTCCGTCGCTCATACCTTACACGTTGAGAGCGGCATACGGGATGACGACCATAGAAAAGGAAGTGAGTCTGTATGCCTACTACTATTACCGCCTTCTGCAACGTGCGGAAAACATCACCCTGCTCTACAATTCCAGTACGGACGGCGGAAGCAAAGGCGAAATGTCACGCTTCATGTTGCAGACCTTGGCGGAAAAAAATGAACTGTTTGCCGAGGGGCAAAAGATAGAACTTCAAGCGTTTACGTCGGCAAGCGAACCAGAGAAGCCAAGCAGTTTTCATGTGGTGAAAAACGCAGATGTGATGAGGCGACTACACGAGAGGTTCAACACCGAGAACATTCTCTCTCCGTCAGCCATTAACACATACATGAAGTGTCCGCTCAAATTCTACTTCAACTATGTGGCAGGTCTGCGTCCAGACAAAGATGTGTCGGATGATGTGGACAAACCAATGTTCGGAACAATCTTCCACTATGCCATGCAGAAACTGTATGAGCCATACGTTGGGAAAACTGTTTCAAGCGAGCAGTTAAGCACAATGAGCAACAATAAGGATTTAATCACACAGAAACTCAACAACGCCTTTGCTGTCAACCTGTTCAGAAAACCCGAAAAAGATGATATTGGCAACTACATAAACTATGGAACGAATGCCGCACACCGCCTCTCGCTTAACGGTACGCAACTCATCAACCGTCACGTCATCGGCGATTTCGTCGTAAACCAGCTGAAAGCGGACGCTAAAATGGCTGAACAACTTGAAAATGAAGGTGGTAGTCTGCAAATACTGAGCCAAGAACAACGCTATACAACAATGCTTGAAATAGATCTGCACAATGGAGAATCGCCATTCTCGGTGCTTCTCGGCGGAGACATAGACCGTCTCGACCTGCTCCATTCTCCGCAAGGGGATAGGATACGCATTGTGGATTATAAAACGAGCAACAAGCATCAGAAAGCCAATACATTAGCCGACTTGTTCGACCCCGAAAAGTGTGCCAGCAATTACCACATTATGCAGACGCTTTACTATTGCAAGGTCATCACTGACGGCACGTCATCGTATGCCGACACAGCAGTATGCCCTGCCCTAATGTATTGCTCAAAAGACTATGGGCAGAATTTCTCCGCTATCGTCAAATTAGTACCACCCGATGAACAGCCCACTTCCAGTAAGCCTAAAAGCACCGAAATTGAAGATTTCAAACAGCAGTACGGCAACGAATTCGACAATTTGCTTATAGAGAAGATAAAGGAGATATTCACACCTTTCTCCGACGAGGCAGCAGAGAATGCCGATAGCGGCATATTCACCCAATGCGCAGATGAGCAGAACTGCAAATACTGCGACTTTTTGACTTTTTGCCGTCGTCACCCCAAAGACACATTTTAATATATATAATGGAGAAGTTTGAAATCGATATACTCGGGTGTGGCGCTGCGTTGCCTACGCCGAAAAGGTTAAGTTCAGCACAAATAGTGAACATCCGTGAAAAACTCTTTATGCTCGACTGCGCCGAGGGTACACAAATGGCATTGCGGAAGTCTCACATCGCTTTTTCACGCCTGCAAGCAATCTTCCTTACCCACCTGCACGGCGACCATGTGTTTGGACTGCTCGGCATGTTGTCCACCTTCGGACTGCTTGGACGAATACAGGAACTGCACATATATGGACCAACAGACCTTCAACGTGTGTTCCAGCCACAGATAGATTACTTCTGTGCCGACTCGACCTACAAAATCATTCTGCACGAGATTGACACTAAAACACCGCAGACTATCTACGAAGACCGCTCTGTCACCGTCTCTACCCTACCCCTAAAACACCGTGTGCCATGCTGTGGCTATCTATTCCGCGAGAAACCTACCGCCCCACATATACGAAGAGACGCCATAGACGCATTTCTGATACCAATCTCCCAAATCAACAACATCAAGGCTGGCATGGATTGGACGACACCCGACGGCGAAATCATTCCTAACCACCTTCTTACCACGCCTCCAGCCCCCACACGCTCTTACGCCTATTGCACCGACACGTCCTACCGCCCCCAACTTGCCAACCTGCTCAAAGGCACTACATGCATCTACCACGAGGCAACTTTCACCACCGAACATGCTCTCCTCGCCAAGAAAACACATCATAGCACAGCCACCCAAGCAGCGGAAATCGCCCGTGCAGCCCAAGCCGACCGTCTCATACTTGGACATTTCTCCTCACGCTACAAGTCCGAGGACGCTCTCCTTAAAGAGGCACAGCAAATCTTCCACAACACCGTTTTGGCGGAAGACGGAATGCGGATAACACTCTGAAACTCTAAATATCAACATATCACAACAATAAAACGAGACAGAACTGTTGCACCAGTTTTGCCTCGTTTTATTACAGGACAACAAGAAGAAAGAATGTCATCCACATAGCGGAAAGTGAGGGATTCGAACCCCCGGATCAGTTACCCGATCACCGCATTTCGAGTGCGGCCCGTTCGACCACTCCGGCAACTTTCCTTATAACAGGGCGAACAATAATAACAGTTCGCCCTGAAAGACAAAGCCGGGAGGAGATGTGATGAAACTCCGACGTGATAAGATTTGAGCATTTGCCGCCCTTTGTAATCCACCGACTCAAAGGTTTCCAGACAACCGAAACTCCATGCTCTGAGACATGGCGACTGCTGGGTTGTGGCCCGCCATTGGACGGCAAAATCATCTCGGTTTCAATGTTTAATTTGATGAGTATCCCGATCTATCCTGTAACCCCGGCTTGTATCATTAACTCTGGCTGTCATTCCGAAGTCAAGGCACTCCCTGCTTCTCTCTGTGCGTGACCACCATTCGTGTTTTCTGTTAGCAAAGGTAGCATATATGCTGATAAAAACAAAGGATTTGAAGATTTTTTTCTTCAAATCCTTTGTTTTTTAACAATTCCGTTAGCCTTACTCGTCGAGTTGTACTGCGAATGACATAGCCTTTCCAGCAGGTGTCTTGCCCCAAATCCACAATGTCTGTTCGTCGCTCGCCTGCGCAGACTTGAAGGCTAATTCGATGTCTGATGCCGACCTAACGTTCATGTTGTTAGCCTTCAAAATGATAAATCCTTCTGGCACTCCTGCCTCTTTCAGATAACCGCTCTTGAGGTTAGTCACCTGTACACCGTAAGAGAGGTTGAGCGTCTTCTTTTGACTGTCTGTCAATTCCTTAAACTCTGCACCAAGCACATCTACTTTCTGAGACTTTATAACAGCCGTATTGCCTTTGGCATTCTTGAATGTTATTGTGGCAGTTTTTTCTTTCTTGTCTCGGATATAGCCGATGACAGCCTTGTCGCCCGGACGATACCGTGTCGTAGCCTCCTGAAGTTCAGACATCTTCGTGATTTTCTTGTCGCCCACCGACACAATCACATCGCCATCTTTCAGTCCTGCCTCTGCAGCCGCACCATCTTCCACCACTTCTGCAACATATACTCCGTCTACAGTTCCAAAATCAGCCGTGAACTTCTCATCTTCGTGCTTCTTGGCATCGATATAGTCGTGGAGAGTCATGCCGCTAATGCCAATCATTGCACGCTGCACTGTGCCGTATGCTTGCAAGTCAGCAACAACCTTCTTCATAATAGTTGTAGGAATGGCAAAACCATATCCCGAGAACGACCCTGTCTGAGAATATAGCATTGCATTTATGCCCACCAACTCCCCACGGGTATTGACCAGCGCACCTCCCGAGTTTCCTGCATTGATAGCAGCATCTGTCTGAATGAACGACTCAATTCCATTCTTATTCGCCCCGAGGTTTCTCGCCTTGGCAGACACGATGCCAGCAGTCACCGTAGATGTGAGGTTGAAAGGATTGCCAATCGCAAGCACCCATTCACCCACTTTCAGTTTGTCCGAATCGCCTATCACGATAGCAGGCAGTCCCGATGCGTCAATCTTCAGCAGAGCCAAATCTGTGTCGGGGTCAAGCCCAATTACACGAGCCGTAAACTCACGGTTGTCATCCAAAGTAATGGTTATCTCATCAGCATTCTCCACAACGTGGTTGTTCGTCACGATATATCCGTCAGCCGAAATAATGACACCCGAGCCAGCCGATTCACGTTTCGGAGTCTGTATCTGACGACGCTGTGTGCCTCCCTGCCCACGTCCGAAGAACTCGCCAAAGAAGTCCTCAAAAGGGTCACGATATTCCACGCTCTGCGTCTTTCCCTTCTGCAACACCTTTATATATACCACAGCGTTGCATGCCTTCTCCGCAGCCTCTGTCAGGTCAACAGGCTGAACGGCAGGGGTGGCAGCCTTCGACATAGTCATCACACCACTTCCCTCCTCAGCAGGAACGCCAACCTCCTCAACCGTTTGAGGATTCACATTTACTATTCCAGATTTTTGCGACAGCGAGTAGGCGAAAGCACCAGTCAGTCCAGACAGCACAGCCACGCAAGCCAGTATGCCGTAAAATCTTTTCGTTGTTTGTTTCATAGTCAATCTTGTTTTAAGTTTTACTTTCTTTATTATTCTCATTTTTATTCCGAAACCAAACCATACGTTCAATTTCGAAGGCAAAATAACTACAAAAACTTCTTACCACAAAACATTTTGCCTACCTTTTTCCATTTTATTTATTTTGTTTAACAAAACGCCACTGAATGTTAACACCACTTAATACTAACTCTTAAAAAATTCACACATTATTAACACTTTACAATTGATTGTTTTACTTTGTCGCAACTACACGCACTTGCTCTAATAAAATCAAAACAACCAATACCACAAAAAAGAAAGAGTTGACAATACATAACTATGCCAACTGAAAAAAAACGTCACAAATCATATATTATTCTCAAAATACAGATGTTATAAGCAGAAAAAATAGTATCTTTGCACTCCAAAAAGAACAAGAGTTATGAAAAGTAAAAGGCATTTATTCGGCGGTATACAACCATATTTATTTATAACGATGTTGTTACTGGCAACGTCATGCGACTCCAACAAGAAATGGAATGACATAGAGTTTTATGAGGTAAACAAATCCGAGCAGTTTACTGAGGATTATGAGTATGATGACGACGATGAATTTGCTGATTTTCACGACGACAGCGAAAGAGAGTTTGACGTGAGTGTTGATATGCAATTTATGCAATCGGGCAACGGCATAAGCGAGGAAGTGTGCCAGAGGATAAACGCACAACTCATAGACAAATTGCTCAATCAGTCGGGCGAACAGGTTGCTGACGATGCCGTGGAAAAGTACATAAAGGAAATGGAGAACCAGTTCCGCAAAGATAAGCTGGTAAGGGAATACGTAGACCATTTGGAAGGAACAGCGGAATATGGTTTTGAGAACGTGATAAACTACCGTCTGACACAGACTGTTTTCGCAGGCGGAGCGCATCCAAGCACAACGACAACAATCCTCCGTTTCAACGCTATGACAGGCGATTTTATTTCGCTCGACAACGTTTTTCCGTCTGCAAACCACGATGCCTTAATAGACCTGCTGACAGCCAAACTGATGAAGGACAACGGGGTTGATTCGATGGAAGGACTGCACGAAATAGGCTATCTTGAATTTATGGACATGTTCGTGACTCCAAACTTCGCATTACGAAAGGACAGCATCGAATTCTACTACAACGAATATGACATTGCGCCATACGCTTACGGACCAAGCACCATTTGCTTGGATTATGCCACTGTAGAACCACTGATGAATACGTTATCTGAAGATAGCGAATAATTCCGACGTGAGTTTGCCCTCATCTGTTAACGCCAAAAAGGGAGGCAAACGCACATTGTGACTGTTTTCGAGAAACATTTTGCCTTTCAGCCAATTAGCGTCAATTTGTTATCCACATCAGCCTTTTGCCGTAAAGGGTTGCAGTCCTTCAAGCAAAGGACTATAATCCTCCATAGCAAAGGATTGCAGTCCTCCACGGTGCAGGACTGTAGTCCTGCACTAAAATAAAACAAGAAGGACTAAGGTGTTAATCACATGTACATAGCCCTTTACCACCTCACTCCTTCTTCTTTGGCTGCTTGTTCAGTCGGTATATTACGTGAAAAAGACCGTAGGAGGGGATGACATTGTAGAATGTTTCCGTTCTGCCTTGTGCGTTGATGGTGCGGCGGACATTGGAGAGATTGCCGAGAAGGTCGAATCCATCGAACATTAGGGTCATGTTGCCGTGCATGAGTTTCTTTGCCACCCTTGCGTTCCATACTAATTCGTTTGTGTTCATGGATGCTTCGCTATATCCGCGGCGTGAGTACATCGTGAGGTCGGTGGATAGTTGGATGCCGAGGGGCAGTTCCAGTTGTGCGGTCGCTCCGTAATGATAAGTGAAGACATTGAGGGTTTGGAAACTCTCTCGGTTGCTCGTGGAGTTCTGATAGGTGAGGCTTCCGTTGATGCCGAACTCCATCTTTTGGTTGGGGGTGTATTTCAGCGAGAGGTCGTCCGTGATGTAGTGAGAGCCAACGGTGGAGCGTGTCGCCTCCATCATGGCATTCGTGCCAGCCAAATCTACGCTGTGATTGTATCTGTAACTCCCATTCTCACGCACTCTCCATCGGTCATTCTTGTCAAGCGGAAATACCACAGTTCCACCTGCGAATGTTGTCCAGTTCCCGTTCACGTTCTGCGGCTTTGTTGTCCTCACGCCTGTCTCTTTGTCATAGATGAAGCCGTAAGCAATCGCGTTTGTTTGTAGGCTTCCGCCTGTGCGGACATTTAAGGAGGATTTGCTAAAATTGGTGTGATAATCAAACCTCGCAGTATGCTCAACGGTGTTTCGCAGATTGGGGTTGCCGAGCGTGATGTTGAGAGGGTCGCGGTCATTCCGAATGTTGAGCAGGCTGGTCATGGACAGTGCAGACACATTGATATTGTAGTATCCCGATATGAGGTAGCCTTTGCTGTAGTTGTTCTTATCGAAGGCGATTCCTCCTTTGGGCAGGGCTTTGGTGCGTCTCATCAGCGTGTCTATCTGCACGCCTTGCTGATAGTCCTGCCTTTCGTTGGCAATGTTCAGTCCTGCCCATACTCTCAACTGCTCCCATGTTTCAGTCTTTCTGTCGTAGCCGCCGCGGCTGTAACTGATTTCTGGCGACTGGGTGTGGGTGGTCTTGTCGGAACGCATGCTATTCTCCCTGTCAATCGCTTTCAGCATCTCTTCCTCCGACGGCAACATGCCGAGCGGATGGCTGTATGGCTGTTCCCACCCTTCGAGTTTGTTCAGCAGATACAGAGGATTGTTGTTATCTGAGTGGTCGTATGCGTAGGAATACTTCAATGAGATTTTTTGTCTGTTGCGAAGACTGATGTCAATGCTTGGATTGATGTCAAAATGCTGTGTCTTGTCGCTGAGGGGAGTGTAGCGGTTGCGATAGTCGGAAGCCGATGCACCCTCTCTCGGATAGTCAAGAATGTAATGCTCAAAGGTGTCATCCCCTCGGTCTGCCACTTTGCCATTGAATGATAATATGATGTTGAGGAACTCGTTGTAGAGAGGATGAAAAGTCGCCACTCCGCCCATCTGTGCATCCATAGAATGCCCTGCACCTTGCGTGGAGGAGATGGTGCGGTTGATGGCATAGCGTTTCAGCAAATCCCCTGCGTTGGGTGCTGTGATGCTGTCCATCCACGCCTTGCCGAGCCCTGAGGCAACATCCTCAGCCAGCGTTGCCGAGGCAGATGAGGCTCTGTTGTCCCATTTCGTGTATTTGAATTCTGGATTAAATCGGGTAAACAGTTGCTTGGCGATATTCTTCACCTTTTTTACCTCATATATGAAAGTGTGTCCCGTGTTCACGTTCCACTCGTAACTTCTCTTTGTGTGGAAGGATTTTCCGAAAGTGTTACCGTCGTCGAGAAACGTGGCACTACTCGTGTGGTTAGCATCATCCTTGTCGCTGTAAGAGCCTTCTATGCTGCCCTCATACCTGATTTGATTGTCTTTCGTGAAGTCGCTTTTGAGGCTGAAGTTAGCCCCTGCCTTCACGCTCGATGTCAGTCCTTCCGACTGGCTCAACTTTTCCCAGTCGCCGTTGCTTCCCGGGTTGCGGTAGTCGTTGAGGTTGTTAGCGTTGGCAAACAGCACAAGCCGAGAGTATTTCGTAAACCTCAATCCGAACAGTCTGCCGAGAAATTTCGCATCCTTGTTTCCGTCGGCATTGTTGTGGAAAGTCGCTCCGCCACCTGCTTCGGCATTGGCAATCCACCCCACGCTGTATTCCTTCTTCAGCCTCACATCCATCACAAACTCCTTCTTCGTCACATTCGCAAATTTCGTCCCCGCCACCATGTCGGGAGTCTTTTCATAGATATTGAAAGTCTTTACCATATAGGAAGGTAGATTTTCCAGCAAGAGATTCTTGTCCTTGTCGAAAAAGTCGCTTCCGTTGAGCATTATGGCATCTATTTCCCGTCCGTTCACTTTGATGACACCTCCCTTTTCCACTTCCACGCCGGGCAGTTTCCTCAGCAGGTCGCCAAGCATAGAGCCCTCTGCCGTTTGGAAGGCATCGGCATCATACACCAGCGTGTCGCCATCCATGTAGAATTTCAGTTTGGTCGCCTTGACCACCACCTCATCAAGCACAAACTCATTCTCCTTCGGCACTTTGTGCATATAGACATGAGGCAACATTCGGTCTTTCTCTCGCTTGTGCATCTTCGTGATATTGACTGGGGTGTATGTCGTCACATACCCGTCGGCATGAAACCGTATGAGGTACTTGCCCTCGCTCTTCACCTTTGCTATGGCGATGACTTGCTTGATGTTGACGATGTTCATATAGGTCAGCGAATCCACAAAACTGCTGTCGGCAGCCATCAGCAGTTCACCTTTCAGGTTCGGCACTTGCTCGTGGGTGAAGAAGTCTTTCACATACATGCCGACCTCTAAAACCCTGTTGTTTGGGTTCTCCTTTTTGTCCTCCTGTGCCGAAGCGAAAGAGAAAACACTGAGGAGCATCGTGAGAAAAATAATTTTGTTTTTCATGTTTTTTTATTGTTAGAATTTTTGCAAATACTTGGCGTTTGTGCTATAGTTTGAATGTTACCTTTGTCATCACTGTTCTTCCGCACAGTCCATAGTCGTAACAGTATGTGTTTATGCCGTCGAACACGGTGTAGGAATAATGGCGTTGATTGAGCAGGTTGGTGAGTTCGAGCCTTAGTGTCGTCTGCTTCATCTTGTATTGTGCCGAAGCATTGAATAGTGCCATATTTTTGTATTGGCCTTCGGAGATTTGCCGACGCACATGGTCGTAGTTTACGGAAATGTCGAGTGCTGATATGGGGAACACATGGATAGCCCCCGAATGCGTGAGCGAGGTAACGGTGTTTTTGGCTTCGGCATACTTTGACTGCGACCAGCCATAGCGGATGTCATAACTCAGTTCAAGCCAAGAAATAGGGGTTACATCCACACTCCCTCTCATATTGTAATTGCTTGATTGTGTCTTGATTATTCGTTCGTTCACCGCTTGCTCGCCGTCCCCAAAACCATAGTTGCCCTCTACGCTGAACTTGGCGTAAAGGGCAGGTAAGTTTTTGGAAGAAGAAATGTTGAAGTTTGTTGAACGTGAACGAGTGTCGCGAAGCAGGGCGGAACTGCTCACGTCGATGCCGTTGATGCTCTGCGAGGTCAATGTGTTGCGTTTTCCCTCTGAATGGCTCGCCCCGATGCTCAAGGTGAAGTATTGCAGTGGCAGTTGCCATTTCCAGTCGCCGCCCGTGTTCCATGAGTTTGACTCGCCGATGATGCCCGACGATGTGCGTACTGAGCGATAATCCACCTGCATGGGCGAGGTCAGGAGGGTCATCATGTCGCCAATCGTCGTATTGTATGCCGAATGGAACGAGAGTTTGCTGTTTGCGTTGAATGTGTAGTTCATGTTGAGTGACGGGTTTAGCACAGGCTTCGTGTAGTTCAGTTTGTTGTAATACAAGCCTTTGAGCATTGCCGACAGCGACACTCTCGCATAGAGGCGTTTGTCTTTCGTCCGCACTTCAAAGCCCGGACTGACACTCGGAGTGAATGCCCATCCGCAGATGTCGTTCACATCGCCCGTATGCACACGGTTCGTCTCCAGTTCGTCGTAGGTCGCGCTGACACGCAAAGGCAGGTTGATTCTGAACGATTTGCCAAACAGAACATCTACCGAAGTGCTGGCATCTATTGCCAAAGTAGAAGACTGAGCCGTCTGTGCATACTCCTCGCCGTCGTGGCTGAAATTCATGTTGAGCGTTGGAGTGCGTTTGTATGATACCGCCCCGTTGATGTGCCTCTGTGTCCCCTTCTCGTTTCGCCTCGTGAACCAGAAGCGGTCAGCCACCTCGAACGATGAAGTCCTCCGCCTCTGCTCCGCTGTGCTCTCCGCTCCGTTGCTGCTGAAATGCACATCGCCTTCGTTGCTCTCGAACTTCCCTTTCACATTGAAGTCGTTGCTCAGATACACATTGTCGGCATTCTTCATGTAGTTCATCGACAGTTTTGGCAGATGCACCGTGCTGAGGGGCGACACGCTCTCGCTCACCGTCATGTAGTCCTCGCCTCCCGACAAGTAAGTGGTGCTTTGGCTGATGTCGTGCGTTGCCCTGTTGTAACTGTAGTCGGCATTCACTTTCGCCGTTGTTACAGAGTCTAATTTGCTGATAGCATTCAGCGTAACCATGCCGTTACGCTGATACAGATACTCCCCCTGTGGAGGAGAACCGCCATCGAAACCTCCGAACAATCCCGTTGCCGATGTTCTGATGTCCGAACTCCCGAAGTGGTCGTACATATCTGCTTTGGCATAGTTCTTGTAGTTGCCCCCTTTCAGCGAGCAGATAGTCTGAAAGGTGTCCGTAAACATCATGCCAGTCACACCCAGCAGGGCTTGCAGTTCGTCCCGTCCCTCTTGCATATACCCCGCTCCTGCCTCCTCCTGTCCGAAAGGCTTGAACTTCGCTTTCTTTGCCAGTTTGATGTTCATCGACACCTCGTCGCTCGGCTTGTCCCTATCGACTTTCCGCGAATGATGATTTCTCACAATCTCCACGTTGCTCACATAGTCGGCAGGGATATTCCTCGTGGCAAGGTTGTATTTGCCGCCCAACAAGTCCATGCCCTCAATGTTGAACTGCGATATAGGCTTGCCCATGTAACTGATTGTCCCCATTTTTGACACCTCCACGCCCGGCAGCCGCTTTAGCCCATCCTCCAATGTCACATCGCCCTTGCCCAAGAATGCCGCAAGGATGTGGCTCAGCGTGTCGCCCTTCTGCCACAAAGGTTTTGCCCTTACCTGCACCTCCTTCAGCGAAACGGACTTGGCACACATCACCATGTCTTGCCTCATGCTCTTCTCCTTCACCTCAATGTTCACCTCCTCACGCTCATAACTGATGTGGCTGAACAGCATCTTCACCTCTCCTTTCGGGCTCTCTTTCAGTTCGACAATGTATGCCCCCTGACTGTTCGTTGTCGTGAACGCCACCGTCTTTTCCTCGCTCACAATCCTCACAATCACATCTGCCACAGGCTTGTTATGCTCGTCCACCACACGACCGCTCACCTGCACCTGTGCCTGTGCTGTAAGAGCAAGTGCCATATATATAATGACGTGTATGAGCCTCATATTCATGTTTCTTTTTTATTTCAGTTCCAAAGGCTGATATTGATGCGGACTGGATATGAGAACTAC
>JAFLUT010000068.1 GCA_022508665.1 Prevotellaceae bacterium
ATTATAATTTGTCACGGCTGACTATTGTAATCGTGAACGGCAGGGAGTTTCAGAGATGCGCCGTTGTCAAAACGGATACGTTTTCCGTAATTAGGATAGAGGTGAAGGGTCGCTATCTGTTGTGCTTGCTTACTTGTATTCTTCACCTCGAATGTGAGTGGAGAAAATTCTCTATGTGCGAGCGCAGCATCTGATATGCCTCGCTCTCTTTGTATTGCGTGTTGCGGCGAATGATTTGGGCTGGCTGAAACTGGCTGTGGGAGTAGCAGGATAGTTCGTTGTTCATCTGCTGATAGTTGCCTCCTGCCAGCATCTTGATGTCTTTCTCACGCTGGCGGCGTAGTATGGTGCATACGGGGTCGATAGCGGCTGCTACGACATTCTCCAAAAGGTGATGGCCTTGGATGAACATATAGGTCGTTTCTCGTTTCACGCCGAGCATTTCCAGTTCTTCTTTCAGCGGAGTGAGTTTGCCCTTCGCCTCCTTGACGTGCTGCTGAAGCCATGCCAGTTTTCGGTTGACGCTGCGACGCACACGCTCCAATGCTTCTGCCGGGTTGTTGATGTTCAGTTGCTCTATTGCAATGATATTGTTGAAGTTGGTCAGCGGCATGTCATTGTATCTGCCTCGCCTGTGCAGCCATACCACCCACACGAACAGTTCATACACTATCTCGGAATACTGTTTAAGGTATTCTTCGAAATTGAAGATGTTGCGGTCGTTCAGCGTCGCCATTACGCAGACGTTGTGCAGACTGGGGGCGTAGCACTGGAAACTCTCGATAGAGTATGCGTAGGTGTGGATGATGTACGGATTGTCGAGCATCCGCTGAGAGTTAGGCGTGTGGCGTTGCAGGAGATAGTCCATGTCGGCATCCACACAGGCAATCATATATCCTCCCAACGACGAGCCGAGGTGGTTCATCATCGCCGTTTTCTTCCCTCGGTTTAGGTTCGTTCTGCTGGGCAGCATCACCTCAAACTCTGTGGTGTCGTCCTCAAACTCGCTCAGCACGCTGCGCCAGAAGAAGATGTCGTCATACGACTCGACGTATGCTACAATTTTCCTCTTCTTCGTCTTGGGGCGCAGTTTGTTGGCCGCTTCAAGATATGCCGAACTGATGTTTGAGGTAAGTCGCTTCATGGCTTCTGCATTGTCACGTCATTCACCTCCGTCACGTTGCTCATCCACCCGTCCATGATGAGGGCAGGTGAGTGTGTGGACAGGATAATCTGTGCGTTAGGGTTCAGTTGGCGGATGAGGTCGATGAGCCGCTGCTGCCAGTCGATGTGCAGCGATATTTCAGGCTCGTCCATCAGCAGGGCGTAAGGCTCTTGGTTCTCCACCAGCACTGTCAGCAGTATGGCAAGCATCTGCTTTTCTCCGCTCGACAGTTTGTAGGGGGTGATGACCTCGGTTATTCCCTGCTCCTCGTCCATTGTCTGGATAAACTGGATTTCATTGCTCTTGCGGTCAATCTTCTTGTTCGTCTCGGCAAAGAGGTCGTCAATCATGTCTTGAAACTTCGTCTTTGGCACGCTCACCTCTGTCGCCCTCCTGTGGTCGGCAGGGTCGCTGCTCGTCAGCAGTTCGATGATGCGGTTGCCGATGTTCACCTGATAGTCGAGAAACCGTTTTTGCAGACGGTAGATTTGCCAGTCCAATTCAGTCTTCACTCGCGAGTCAGACAGTTTCTCGAGCAGGTCGCTGTGCAGCAAGGGGCGGTCGAAAGAGCGGATGACGTCGTACTTCATGTACGTCGCATCCTCGGGCATCAGTTTGATAGTCACGCCATGCGTCAACTCGCCCGATGCGATTTCTCCTCGGTCTATCTTGTCGAGCATCTTCACAGAGTGGTTTATTATGGTGCTTTTCCCCACACCATTGATGCCGCTCAGAATGTTCACGTCGGGTTGCAGTTTCCACACGATGTGTCTGCCCCCCTTCCACAGAGCCGTTATCTCTATGCTTTGTATGTATTCCGCTCTTTTTCCCATGGTTTTATTAGATTTTATATTGCAAATGTAATACAATTTATCCATTCATCGTTATTCATTATTCTTTTTTTCTTATCTTTGCACAAAAATCAAACACACATACACTTTTTTATGGGAGGATTCTTCGGAACCGTATCTACAGAAAAATGTGCCACCGACTTGTTTTACGGCACAGACTACCAGTCACATCTCGGCACGCGCCGTGGGGGAATGGCTACCTACAGCAGCAAGGAAAAAGGTTTCTACCGCGCCATTCATCATCTCGAAAACACGTATTTCCGCACTCGCTTCGAGCCTGAACTGCCCAAGTTTGTGGGCGAGGCAGGTATTGGCGTCATCAGCGACACCGACGCTCAGCCCATGCTGTTCAACAGTCATCTGGGGCGCTTCGCCCTTGTGACAGTGGCGAAGGTGAACAACATCGACGAGATAGCCGACAAACTGTTGCAGGAGAACATGCACCTGTCAGAGTTCTCATCTGGCAAAGTCAACCCTACCGAACTCATAGGGCTGCTCATAGTCAGAGGCAAGGACTTTGTCGATGGCATTGAGAACGTGTTCAGAAGCGTGAAAGGCTCATGCTCCATGCTTCTGCTCACAGAGGACGGCATCATCGCCGCACGCGACGCATGGGGTCGCACGCCTATCGTCGTCGGACAGAAGGAAGGTGCAATGGCTGCCACAAGTGAAAACACAGCCTTCCCCAATCTCGGATATGAAACAACCTACTATGTCGGGCCGGGCGAGATAGTTCGTCTGCGTGCCAACGGCATGGAGCAACTGCGACGCCCCAACAAGCACATGCAGATGTGTTCTTTCCTGTGGATATATTACGGCTTCCCCACATCTTCCTACGAAGGCAAGAACGTAGAGGAAATGCGCTTCCATACAGGGCGAGTTATGGGCGAAAGCGACGACACGGAGGTCGATTCCGTGGGCGCTATCCCCGACTCGGGAGCAGGCATGGCCATTGGTTATAGTGCCGGCAGCCGTGTGCCATATCAGCGTGGCATCAGCAAGTACACTCCCACGTGGCCTCGCTCATTCATGCCAGCCAATCAAGAAGTCCGCAACCTCGTGGCTAAGATGAAACTCATCCCCAACAAGGCGATGTTGCAGGACAAGAGATGCCTCTTCTGCGACGACTCTATCGTGCGTGGCACTCAACTCAGAGAGAATGCCGCATCGCTCAAGAAACTCGGCGCAAAGGAGGTTCACATGCGCATAGCCTGTCCTCCGCTCATCTATTCATGCCCATTCGTCAATTTCTCGGCAAGCAAATCGGAACTCGAGCTCATTACTCGCCGAGTAATCAAAGACCTCGAAACGCACGCAGACAAAGCCACCATGCTTGACGACGCACACACGGCGCAGAATGTGGATGTATCAGCCGAGCGCATCAAAGCATACGCCACTACCGACTCGCCCGAATACAAGGCGATGGTGGCTGAAATAGCCAAGCGGCTGAAACTGGACACGCTGAAGTTCTCTAAACTTGAAACCATCGTCGAGGCTATCGGCTTAGACAAGTGCCGCATCTGCACCCACTGTTTCGATGGCAGTTCGTTCCATTCTCTGGAGGAGGAAAATCCTATTAGTTAAGGAAGAAAACCTTATCAGTCAATAGGTATAAATATCAATGCAAAATGCCTCCACCTATATAGAGAGTACAGGTGGAGGCATTTATTTAACGTTCAATCAGCCATTCTATTATCCTCTCATTAGCGTTTTTCAGAGCCTCGCATGCTTTGCCGAGGTTGCGAGAGAACTCGTCGAAAGTCTCGGTGCCGCTGTCGCACAGGTCGGTAACGGACTTGACGTAGAGGATAGGGGTGCTGAACAGCGAACACACAAAGCCTACGGCTGCGCCTTCCATGTCTTTCAGTTGACCTCCGTTAGCCTTTATTATTTCGAGGTCGCACGGCTGCATGTCGAGCGACGACCCCGTAGTGACCTTGCCCATTTTGAATCCTAACGCCTCTGCCACCTCGGGGCTTCTGTGCCACACGGCATAGTTGCCAAGGCTCTGCGTTCCCCAAGCGTCGTCGCCCGGCACACGGCGGTCGTGAAACATCGCACTATTCCCTATGTACACGTCGGCGATGTCCGCTCCGTCGGCACGGAATGCGCCGCAAGTGCCGGAGTTTATCACGAGGTCGGGATGCAGCCGCTCTATGGCGCTGAGCGTTGCCACCGAGGCGGCTTCGCAACCCACGAGGTCGCTCCCGTTCTGCTGTCCGTTCAGTACTACATAAAGTTCGCTTTCACCCACTTTTGCCTCATACATGCGGCAGGGCAAGGGAGAGAAAAATCCCGGCTTCTCTTTCATTCCGTAGCGCTCGATGAATGGCTTGGCTTCCGCCACCATCGCTACAATATAGCATATCTTCATGGTGCAAAGGTACGCATTTCGTTGTTAATTTCAATGTCTTTTGAGGCAAAATGCTTTGGTGGCTGCATGTTGCAGACGTTTCCTGTTGTCATAATCTCTCACCTTTAACCCCTCTACTCTTGCCTTTACCGCCTCTAACCTCTCACCTATACCGCCTGACCCTCTCGCTATCTTCGCAGACGGCGAGAGGGGGCTTGCAAAATTATTATTAACTTAACGGTATGCTTGCTTGATTGTATGTTCCTGCATACGGTTTTTAATTAAGTCGGAATGTAATAGGGACAGAGTACTTCACCCTTACGGTCTTGCCCCTTTGCTTGCCGGGCGTCCAGTCGCCGCTCGACAGTTTTACCACCCTTATGGCTTCCTCTTCAAGGGCTTTCTGCGCAGCGTCGTATTCTTCCTGCGTGATGTATCCGGGTTGTCCTGCGTTAGGGTCATTTGCCGTGACAGTGATTGCCGAAGATTTTGCTTTAGATATTCTGATTAACTTGTAGTTGCTGCAAGTGCCGTCTTTCTCTACGACGAACTGCACGAGGAGCCTTCCCTGCATGCTGATGTCCAGTGCCGTTTGTGGATACTTCAGGTTTTTCATCAGCAGTTCCATGAGGGATTCCGAATTTTTGTCGCCTTTGTAGGATGGAAGTTCCTCCACTATCTCCCAAATCTCATCGTCTGGTTCAGCGTTCTCCACATTCGTGGGGCTTGGTGCTTCAGGGGCAACCTCCTTGGGATATGCCTCTCTGTACGCCACTCTGTATGTCATATTCCCTATGTGAAGCACAGAATCTTCGGGGTATTCCACTGTTCCTGTGTACAGTATGGTCTCCTTCCCGTCGGGTATTGCCGCTTCTGCCTGTGCCGACGTCGCAGTGGACTTGGTGTCGTCATTTTCTGCTTTGGCGATTTCCGTATTTACGGGAATTGTTGTAACTTTGCCGGCGTTAGCTGCTTCGCTGTCAGCCTCTGGGCTGACGCTGTTGATTAACTCTGGTGTGGCAAATGCGCTGAGTGCTACTGCTGCCACTGGGATGAGGTACAAAGCCTTTGTACGCATCCACGGATTGGATTTCTTTTGTAACATCATAGTGATACGTTTTTTAAGTAAACTGTGATTGAGGCTGTTGGCAAAGGCGTAGGAACTGGAGCCAACGGCTTTTTTTATCAGTAGGTTTTGGTATTGCTGGGCATTCACGCCTGCTTGCAGCACGGTGTCGTCTGCCTCATACTCATGCACGTCTCTCAGCGATGTCTCCATGACCCACACGAGTGGATTTGCCCATTGGACTATTTGGCAGACGGCGAGCAGCAGGATGTCGAGCGAGTGCATGTGGCGTATGTGTGCTATTTCGTGGTTCAGTATTATGGCGGCATTCGTCTGGTAGTCATGCTCGCTTATCACGATGCTGCGCATCCAGCTGAACGGGGCTACGTTGTTGGCATGGCAATAGATAGTCACGCCGTCTCTGACGTCTGTCCACAGCACTCCTCGGCGCATGCTTCTGTGCAGCATGGCAAGTTGCGTGAGTTTGGCAATGAGCGTGACAATCATTCCGATTGCGTAGATGCCGCCGACGATTGTCCACAGCGCCGCTCCCTCATTCGTAACGTCGGGGGCAGCCGCTGCTGTGCCTGACGGGCGCACTATCACCTCGCTGAGTAGAAGGCTTATGGCGGAGTTCTCACCGCCCGTGAGCGGTGCGGCATTTGCCGTCTGACTGCTGCTGATGTTACTTGTCAACGCTATTTCATGCACGTCGATTAGCGGAATGGTCAGCGACAGCGCCATTATGCCGAGCAGCATGAGGCGGTTGAAGCGGAAGAAGGACTCTCGGCGCAGCATCAGCATGTAGGGAACATACATTGCCGATAGGGCTATAATGGACTTTATGATGTATAGTAACATAGTGTATAGATTTAGGTTCGGTGTTTGGTCTTGGCGGCTATGCCTTTCTATCTCTCTGGATTTACCATTTCCAGCAATTCCTTCAACTCCTCTTCCGAGAGTTTCTCTTCCTTCACGAAGAAACTCACGAATGACCTTGCTGACCCTCCGAAGAAACTGTTCTTCACGTTGTCCACCACTTGCCTGCGGTATTCGTCCTTGCTGACCAGTGGGCGGAAAAAGAACGTCTTGCCATCTCCGTCACGCTTCTCCGCCTTAACGAAGCCTTTCTGAACAAGGATTTTCAAGAATGTAGCCGTTGTGCTGTAGGCTGGCAAAGGCTCGTCATAGCATGCGAGGACGTCGCGCACCGTTCCGCCTCCTGCCTCCAAATCCCAGAGATAGTTCATTATCTCCATTTCCGCACGTGTCAATGTGTTGTTTTCTTTTGCTCTTTTCATATCTGATACTTGTTTTTGTTGACTGTGCAAAACTACTGCTAAAAGTTTAATTAACGAAATTTTTAGTGGAGAAAACACTCGCTTAACTAAACTTTTAACTTTTATTTTTAGTTATTCGCTTCCGTTTTTTAGTTATTAACTTTTGCCCGTGCAGTTATTGGCGTTTAGGCTGTGCAGTTGTTGGCGTTCTGCCCGTGCTTCACAATTTTCTTTTGCCTTTATAGATATTCGTTCCCATTTTTCTTCTTTCTTCATTTATTTTCGTATCTTTGCACATTAAAAGACTTGTAATGATGAAGATACTGATTTTGAACGGGCCAAACTTGAACCTGCTGGGCAAACGAGAGCCGGGGATATATGGGGCAAGGGGTTTTGAGGACTACTTTGCGGAGTTGTGCGGACGTTTCCCCGAGGTGGAGTTTGAGTATTTCCAGTCGAATGTGGAGGGTGAGTTGATAAACAAGATACATGAGGTGGGCTTTTCTTGGGACGGCATAGTGCTGAACGCCGGGGCATACACCCACACGAGCGTTGCCTTGCAGGATGCCATTCGCGGAGTGAACACGCCCGTGGTGGAGGTACATATATCTAATGTGCATGCTCGTGAGGAGTTCCGCCACCGCTCGCTCATCAGTTGTGCGTGCTTAGGCGTCATCTGTGGTTTCGGGCTTGACAGTTACAGGCTTGCTGTCGAGGCTTTAATTGCGCATAAAGGGTAGGGGAATGACGGAGACGGAAGTGCTGGACGAGTATATTTTGCGGCACATCGACACGGAGAGCGACTATATGCACCGTCTGTGGCGAGCCACTCAACTGCATCTGCTCTACGGGCGCATGGCGAGCGGACACCTGCAAGGGCGGTTGCTGAAGATGTTTGTGCAGATGATACGCCCCAGATTGGTGGTGGAGATTGGCACATACTCGGGCTACTCGGGGCTGTGCATTGCTGAGGGGCTGACGGGCGACGGGCATCTGCACACGATTGAGATAAACGATGAGCAGGAGGACTTCACGCTGCCGTGGTTCAAGAACTCTCCTTACGCCGACCGCATAACGATGCACATAGGCGATGCTATGGAGGTCATTCCACAGTTGGGACTGACGTTTGACATGGCATTCATCGACGGCGACAAGCGGAGGTACGTTGACTATTACGAACTGGTGCTGCGGCATCTGGCTGATGGGGGATATATCTTGGCGGACAACACCTTGTGGGACGGACATGTGCTGGAGGTGGACGCTGCCGACCCTCAGACATGCGGCATTCAGATGTTCAACGACCTTGTGGCTCGTGACGAAAGAGTGGAAAAGGTGATACTTCCGCTTCGCGACGGACTGACAATTATTAGGAAAAGGTGATAGGTTAGAGGTAACAAAGTCACCTCTAACCCAAAGTATAAACAAATAAATGGAAACAACAAGACAGAATAAAATTGCTCGTCTCATTCAGAAGGACTTGAGCAACATCTTTCAGGCGCAGACGCGGCAGACGCGCAACCTGCTGGTCAGCGTGAGCGTAGTGCGCATCAGCCCCGACCTCAGCGTGGCAAAGGCGTATCTGAGCATCTTCCCCTCAGAGAAGGCGCAGGAGGTGCTGAAGAACATCAACGACCATGCGTCGGAAATTCGCTATGAGTTGGGTACGCTGGAGCGTCACCAACTGCGCATCATTCCCGAATTGAAGTTCTTCCTCGACGACTCGCTCGACTATGTGGACAACATCGATAAGTTGCTGAACCAGTAGGAGAATGTCGTTTCCTTTTTACATAGCATCCCGTTATCTTCTTTCGAAGAAGTCGCACCACGCTATCAATATCATATCGGGCGTGTCGGTGTGTGGCGTTGCCATAGCCACGGCGGCATTGGTGTGCATCTTGTCGGTGTTCAACGGATTTCAGGACATGGTGGCCGGGCTGTTCACCGCCTTCGACCCCGAACTGAAAGTAGTGCCGGCGGAGGGGAAGTTTATGCCTGCAGATGCGAAGGAACTGGAGGATTTACGGCGCATGGAGAGAGTTGCGGTTTACACCGAGACGCTGGAGGATAACGCTCTGCTGATGATTAACAACCGTCAGACGATGGTGACTATCAAAGGGGTGGAGGACAACTTTAAGGAACTGACTGACATTGACGCAATACTGTTTGGCGACGGGGTGTTTGACCTGCATGCCGATGTGATAGACTACGGCATATTGGGCGGCAACCTGCTGCTGCAACTCGGCTTGCCTGCCGACTTCTCTTCTGCCATTCAGGTGTATGCCCCACGCAAGGGGGAGCGCATCAATCTTGCCGACCCGAGGGAAAGCCTCAATCAAGATGAGTTGTACTCGCCGAAGGTGGGATTTATGGTGAAGCAGAATAAGTATGATTCTAACTATGTGATTACTAACATAGGGTTTGCACGGCGGCTGTTTGAGAAGCAGGGATACGTGTCTGCCGCAGAACTGAGAATGGAGGACGGCACTGACTTGAACGCTGCCAAAAGGAAAATTCAGAGGCTGCTCGGGGAAAAGTATAGGGTGCTTGACCGCTATGAGCAGCAGGAGGATGCTTTTAAGATTATGAAGATAGAGAAACTAATCTCTTACATCTTCCTTACGTTCATATTGATGATAGCGTGCTTCAATATCGTAGGGTCGCTATCGATGCTTATCATCGACAAGAAGCAGGATGCTATCACGCTCCGCAATCTTGGCGCTACCGACAAGCAGATAAGCAGCATCTTTATGATTGAGGGGCGCATGATTTGCCTCTTGGGGGCGGTCATCGGCATAGTGTTCGGACTGACCATGTGTGTGTTGCAGCAAGAGTTTGGGCTTATACGCTTCGGCAATAGCGAGGGGAGTTACATTGTTGACGCATATCCCGTCAGCGTGCATGCGCTTGACATAGCGCTGATATTCGCTACGGTGGTGGTAGTGGGCTTCCTCTCTGTGTGGTATCCTGTGAGGCATCTGAGCAAGAAATATACGAAGAACAACATCTAAATAAATAACGCATTAAACAAACAAAAGACATGAAAAAGAACATTCAATTGTTGCTTCCGGCATTGGCTGCGGTTGTGCTGGCAAGTTGCGGAAAGTCAGGTTCGCTCGTTTCGGAGAATTTCACGGTATCGCCTACTCCGCTTGAGTATGTTGCTGGAGAAGTGCCTGCCACTATCAGCATCAATGTGCCTGCGAAGGTAATCAACAAGAAGGCTGTAATTGCCTGTACTCCTATCATCAAATGGAGCGACGGCTTGGCTGTGGGAGAGAGCATGACTCTGCAAGGCGAGAAGGTGGAGGCAAACAACACTATCATTTCCTATAAGAATGGCGGACACGCCACGATGCGTTTCAGCGTGCCTTTCGAGGACGGCATGGAGAAGAGCGAACTCTTCATGCAGTTCAACGCTCGCAAGGGCAACAAGGTGCTGAAGATGCCGTCGGTGAAGATTGGCTACGGAACTCAGTGTACGGCTGCCCTCATCACGAAGACTGCCAAGACGGCTAATTTTGGCGTTGCTCCTGACAATTTCCAGCGTGTCATCAGTCAGAAGCAGGAGGCGGCTGTCAAGTTCCTCATCGGTCAGGCAAATCTGCGTGGCAGCGAGTTGAACAGCCAGAATGTGCAGGATTTCATCGCTACTCTCCGCAACATCAAGAGCAACGAGGAGAGCCTTGTGCTGAACAACATCGAGGTGAGCGCATACGCTTCTCCCGACGGCGCTTACTCTCTCAACGAGAAGTTAGCAGAGCGTCGTGGCGATGTGTCGGAGAATTATGTGGCTCAGCAGTTGAAGCAGAACAAACTGTCTACAAACATCGACTCTAAATATACAGCCGAGGACTGGGAGGGCTTTCAAGAGTTGGTTTCGCAGTCGAACCTGCAAGACAAGGAGGTCATTCTGCGTGTCCTCTCAATGTATCAAGACCCAGAGTTGCGTGAGCAGGAAATCCGCAATGTGGCTGTGGTCTATAAGGAACTGGCGGAGGCTGTGTTGCCCGAACTCCGCCGTGCGCGCATGGTCATCAACTATGATGTGATTGGTCGCAGTGACGAGCAAATCCTTGCTCAGTTCGGCTCTGACGCTTCACAACTCAGCGTGGAGGAACTGCTCTATGCAGCCAATATCCTTGCCACTACCGACGCTCAGAAGAAAGAAATGCTTACCAAGACCGTAGCACTCTATCCAAACGACTACCGAGCATACAACAATCTTGGCGAGATTGCTCTGCGTGAAGGTAATGTGGATAATGCGCAGTCTTTCTTCCGTCAGGCGCTCGGCGTTAATGCCAATGCTGCTGAACCCAATGCAAACATGGGCATGATTAGCATTCAGAACGGCAATTTCAGGGAGGCGGAAATGTATATCGCTAAGGGAGTAGGCGCTAATAACTTTGACGAGGCTACAGGACACCTATATGTTGGTCAGGGCAAATATAATCAGGCTGCTGCGAAGATGGCTAAGTCGGGCAACAATAGCGCTGCCCTTGCAAGTATCCTTGCGCAGGAGTATTCTGATGCTCTCAAAACTCTTGGCGGCATCAAAAATCCTGACGCAATGACTTATTATTTGCGTGCTGTGCTTGCTGCACGAATGGAGGACAAGTCGGAAGTGACTGATAATCTCGCTAAGGCAATCGCTCTTGACCCTGCATTGGCTAAGAAGGCGGCTAACGATGCAGAGTTTTCGGACTATAATAAGTAAGAACTGACACCGTGAGAAGTGTCGGACAATGACAGTATGATACGCCCTTTACACATATTATATATTATAGTGGTGGCACTGCTGATGGTGTCGTGCGGTCCGAGCGGCCCGTCTTTCCGCATCAGAGGCAGTTTCCGTGATATGCAAGTGGGCGAATTGTACATCTATAATCTTTCAAGTGACAACGCCAGGATTGACACGATGACTGTGCAGGGAGGCAAATTCCAATACAAAGGACAGGCGGAGGAGGTAACGCCTTACATCCTCGTCTTTCCCAATGGCATGGAGCAGGTCATCTTTGTTGGTCCTGGCGAAGACCTTGAATATGAGGCTACTGCCAACGACTTGAAGAACTATGTGGTGAACGGAAGTGCAGAGAATAAACTGATGAACCAGTTTCGGCAGGAGACTTACCCTATCGATCAGTCGTTGGTGAGAAATGTCGCAAAGAACTACATAAGGGAACATGCAGACTCGCCTGTGGCAATATATTTGCTTGACAGGTATTTCTTGCAGGACAATCGGACGGACAGCAAAGAACTGCAAGAATTGTTTAAGGTTGTGAAGGAGAAGCGTCCTCGTGACCGCATGCTGCTCGCTCTTGAAAGGGATATAGCATATCCGCAGCAGTTGCATAAGGGGCAGCAGTTGCCCGATGTAACTCTTGTGAACAAGGATAAGTCGTCTGTTAAGTTGTGGAAAGAGAGCAAAGACTATAACCTCATTGTGTTTTGGTCAACGTGGATGCCTAACGGGTATGACGTCCTGTGGAGAATGCGTCGCAGCAATAAGGATTATAAGGAGGATGGTCGCTTGCGAACCGTGGGCATTTCGCTTGACATAGAGCGCTATCGTTGGGAAGATGCTGTCCGTCAAGACTCTATCGACATGGAACATTACTGTGACGGGCTTGCTTTTGAGTCTGATGTGGTAAAGAGGCTCGGTATATCTTCACTTCCTTATTATATCATAACAGACAAAGACCATAAGATTATCGGGACAAGCAATGATATAAAGGAGTTGGATAGCGACTTGAAGAAATACATCAAATGAAATGACGCCACATGATTTCCAAGATACATAGTGCCGCACTTCAAGGGTTGGATGCAATGGTTGTTACCGTCGAGGTCGACAACTATGAGGCGGGGCAGGCGCCAAGGTTTAGCATCGTAGGACTGCCCGACAATGCTGTGAAGGAAAGCCAAGACCGGGTGCTGTCTGCTTTGCGAGTGAACGGCTATAAAGCGCCTTTCAAGTCTGTGGTTATCAATCTCACGCCAGCGAATGTTCGCAAGGTTGGCTCGGGTTTTGACCTGCCTATGGCGATAGGCATTATGCAGTCTTTCGGATTTATTGAGGTTGACAATATAGACCGTTTCATGTTTGTTGGTGAACTTGGGCTTGACGGAAGCATCTTGCCTGTCAACGGCATTCTTCCTATATCAATAAAAGCCCGAGAGTTAGGCTATGAAGGACTGTTTGTTCCTATTGATAATGCCCGTGAAGCGGCTGTTGTAAATAGGTTAAACGTGTATGGTGTAAGTCACCTTAATGATGTCGTATCATTCCTTAATGGTCTTAGTGCAATTCTGCCAACAGTGGTAAATACTCGTGAAGAGTTCTACTCGCAGTTGTTCAGTTTCGACTATGATTTTGATGAAGTGAAAGGACAGGAAAACGTGAAACGTGCCTTCGAAGTGGCTGCGGCAGGAGGACATAACATAATCCTTGTTGGCTCTCCCGGTTGCGGTAAGTCGATGATGGCTAAGCGGTTACCTTCAATATTGCCGCCCTTGTCGCTAAACGAAAGCCTCGAAACCACCCAGATACATTCTATAGCAGGAAAACTTAAAAAGGAAACCTCGTTAATCAGCCAACGCCCTTTTCGTTCTCCTCATCACACTGTGTCAGACGTTGCCCTTGTCGGAGGTGGCAATACTTTCATGCCGGGTGAGATATGCCTTGCTCACAATGGTGTGCTTTTCCTTGACGAACTCCCTGAGTTCTCACGCTCTGTCCTTGAAACCCTACGCCAACCACTTGAAGACCGCATAATCACAATCTCTCGTGCCAGATACAACCTCACCCTTCCCTGCTCCTTCATGCTCGTAGCATCCATGAATCCCTGCCCATGTGGCTACCACCATCATCCTACAAGGAAATGTGTTTGTACTCCAGCACAGATACAACGATATATGAACAAAATATCGGGACCTCTGATGGATAGGATAGACATACAAGTGGAGGTGGAGAGCGTACCATTTGAAGACATTTCCAAAGCTCCAAAAGGCGAACCATCCTCTGCTATCCGAGAACGTGTGCTCCAAGCCCGAAAGATACAGGAAGAACGCTACAAATCCATTCGTGGCATCTATTGCAATGCCCAAATGACCACCTCTCTCCTCCAAGAATATGTGCAGTTAGATGATGCCGCTTTGAATTTGTTGCGCACAGCCATGAAAAAACTCAACCTCTCCGCCCGTGCCTACGACCGCATCCTCAAAGTATCACGCACCATCGCCGACCTCGAAGGAAGCGAAA
>JAFLUT010000069.1 GCA_022508665.1 Prevotellaceae bacterium
GATTACAATAGTCAGCCGTGACAAATTATAATAGTCAGCGAATGCAGATTATCTATGCCGGCAGTTGCCTGCTAGTTCGCTCAGCCGTTGTCTACTTTTGGAGGCAACGGCTATCTACTTTTGAGGGCAACGGCTGTTTACTTTTTGGGCAATGGCTGTCAACTTTTGAGGGCAACCATTATGATATTTTATAGGGAAGAAGCATCATTGCCAACCATAAAAAAGGCACAAAGTAATGGTTTTTGTGCTTTTTTCTTTGTAAATCCAAACAAAAGAAGTACTTTTGCACATTATTTAATAAATTGTGTAGAATAAAGGATTATGGCATTTACAAAACTTACTGCGGCTGAGGCAGCCGCTCTTATCAAAAACGGAGACAATATCGGTTTGTCTGGCTTCACTCCTGCTGGTACTCCTAAGGCAGTGACTGCCGAAATGGCTAAGATTGCTCACGCAGAGCATGAGGCCGGCCGCCCTTATCAAGTGGGCATATTGACAGGTGCATCTACGGGTCAGTCATGCGACGGTGTGTTGGCTGAGGAACATGCTATTAAGTACCGCGCTCCATATACTACCAACTCGGCTTTCCGCAAGCACGTAAATGCAGGAGATATTGCCTACAACGACATACATCTTGGCATGATGGCACAAGACCTCCGCTATGGGTTCTTGGGCGAGATTGATTGGGCAATCATCGAGGTGTGTGCTGTGGAGGACGACGGCAAGGTGTACCTTACGGCAGCAGGAGGTATCTCCCCAACAATCGCACGCATGGCTAAGAAGGGTGTGATACTGGAACTCAACGCATTCCATTCTCCAAAGTCAATAGGCATCCACGATGTGTACGAACCGCTCGACCCTCCTTATCGCAAGCCTATTATGATTGAGAAGGTGACCGACCGCATCGGTACAACATACCTGCAGATTGACCCAAAGAAGATTGTCGGCATTGTGGAGTGCAACATCCCTGATGAGGCTCGTGCGTTCAAGGATGCTGACCCTATCACTGATAAGATTGGCGAGAATGTGGCGAACTTCCTCATGAACGAGAAGAAGCGTGGCATCATTCCTCCGGGATTCCTGCCATTCCAGAGCGGTGTGGGTACTACTGCTAACGCAATCCTTTTCGCCCTCGGTTCAAACCCGGATATGCCAGCCATGGAGGTATATACAGAGGTGCTTCAGAATGCCATTGTTGACCTCATGTTCCAAGAGCGTGTGAAGTGTGCTTCTACCTGCTCGCTCACCGTGACAAACGATAAGTTGCAGGACATCTACGACAACATGGACTTCTTCAAGGATAAACTCGTTCTTCGTCCATCGGAAATATCTAACAATGCGGAAGTTATCCGTCGTCTCGGACTCATCGCTATCAACACAGCCATTGAGGTTGACCTCTACGGACACGCTAACTCTACACAGATTTGCGGCACAAAGATGATGAACGGCATCGGCGGTTCGGGCGACTTCGAGCGCAACGCTTTCCTGTCTATCTTCACTTGCCCATCTGTTGCTAAGGACGGCGCCATTTCTTCAATCGTTCCGTTCTGTAGCCACGTTGACCACACAGAGCATGACGTGAATGTGATTGTTACTGAACAGGGAGTGGCTGATTTGCGTGGCAAAAGCCCTATCCAGCGTGCGCATGCCATTATCGAAAACTGCGCTCATCCTGACTATAAGGAACTCCTTTGGGATTACCTCAAAGTGTCGCAGAAAGGACAGTCATGGCATAACCTCGACGCTACTCATGCGTTCCACGATACATTCCTCAAGGAGGGCGACATGCGTAAGATGAATTTCTCCAAATACATGAAATGATGAAATTCATATCTTGGAATGTAAACGGACTCCGTGCCGTGTGTGGCAAAGGTTTCTCAGAGACTTTTGCCACGCTCGACGCGGATTTCTTTTGTCTTCAAGAGACGAAGATGCAGGCAGGGCAACTCGACCTCTCTTTCCCCGGCTATCAGTCATACTGGAGTTATGCCGAGAAGAAAGGCTATTCTGGCACTGCTATCTATACAAAGCATACTCCTCTTTCTGTCACCGAGGGGTTGCCGCAGGACATAATCGCTTCTGTCACTGACAACGGCTGGCTCGACATGAACACCGAAGGGCGTGTCATAACCCTTGAATACGACACCTTCTTTGTTGTTACTGTCTATACCCCCAACTCCCAAGACGGATTGAAACGCCTTGACCAGCGCATGTCGTGGGACGATGCTTTCCGCCAGTATCTGCAACGCCTCGATGAGAAGAAGCCCGTCCTTGTGTGTGGAGATATGAATGTGGCACACAAGGAGATAGACCTTAAAAATCCGAAGTCAAACCGCCGCAACGCAGGTTTCACCGACGAAGAGCGTGCCAAGTTCACTGACCTTCTCAATGCTGGCTTCACCGACACCTTCCGCCACTTCTTCCCCGACCAAACGGACATCTATTCGTGGTGGTCATACCGTTTCCATGCCAGAGAGAAGAATGCAGGGTGGCGCATCGACTATTGGCTATGCTCCAATCGCCTTATTCCTCGCTTGCAGTCGGCAAGCATACACACAGAAATCATGGGAAGTGACCATTGCCCTGTGGAGGTGATAATTCAGTAAATGATGCATTCACTCTCAATTCGTTTATGAGGCTGAAAGTTTTTCTTATGGTATGTATTTGTGTGTTCACTTGCAGTGCGCAAATACAACCGTTTATTGGTTCTGTCGTCGGGGCAGACTCTATTGACAGTGCTGAAACAGGGAAATTTGGTTTGACAGTGGATGCGATAGCATTCATGAAAGATAACGAATATGACAGTGAACATTCCAACGGCTACACACTGCCGGGCTTTTGGATTGAACCTCGGATTACATGGCAGCCAATGTCGACTGTGCGATTAGAGGCAGGTTTTCATGCTCTTGTGTTCGACGGTGCTAACCGCTATCCATGCTATGTCTATAATGGCATCGGCAAGTGGAAAGGCAATCAGTATCAGAGCGGTGCGCATTTGCTGCCTTTTTTCAGAGCGGAGGCGCAAATAGGGCGGACGACATTTGTTTTGGGCGACATCTACGGCGGCACACGCCATGGGCTTATGGAGCCATTGCTCAATTATGAGGTCGATTTTTCGCAAGACCCCGAAATGGGTGCGCAGATTTTGGTTGACCTTCCTCGGTGGCGTATGGATGCGTGGATAAATTGGCAGAGTTACATTTTTGAGTCAGACACGCATCAAGAGGTCTTTGCCGTAGGACTGTCGCAAAGGTTCTTATTCAATAATGTGTCGGAACGCTTGCATTGGTATATTCCGCTCGACTTGTTGGTGCAGCATTACGGTGGCGAGCAGGATATTAAGGAATTGGGGTTAGGTGTGCAGACGTTGCTCAACTATGGCGTGGGTGTAGGCTTATGGTGGAATGCCGGAGGCAGGGTGTTGAGGCGTGTAAATGTTGAGGCTGCTCTGTTTGGTTGTTGGCAGAAGGACGGCAGTTTGTGGCTCTACGATGCAGGGGTCAGCGGCTCGTTTAACGTCTGTGCATATTTGGGAAGGTCATTCCGTGTATTCGGTGGGATTGTTGCGTCGCATAGATATGTGTCGCTCTATGGTGTGCCGTTCTATTCCACAGCGTCGCTAAAAAAGGAGGGTGCAAACTTTGACGGGGTTGTTACTCCGCATGTTGGAGCCGAATGGTGTTATGATTTTGGGTCGGGTTACGCATTAGGCGCACGTGCCGATTTATTTGTGCCTTATACGGGGCATGCAACCTTTATTGACGGAAGCATGGGCGATGCTACGAGCAGGACGCCATTTAGTTTCGGCATATATTTCCGCTGTCATCCTCACTGGCGGTTGAGCCGCTGACACATAAGTATGGGGAAAGTAACAACATTTCTCCTTTTTTGTGGAAAAATTTGGGCGTGGCGAAAAATTGTACTATATTTGCAATCAGAACTAACAAATTCGAACAATAAATCTATCTATCATTATGGCAGACTTATCAAATTTCTCTCTTGAGGGAAAGAACGCATGGATTACAGGTGCGTCTTATGGTATTGGTTTCAACATCGCCCGAGCATTCGTGCAGGCAGGCGTGAAGAACATCGTGTTCAACGACATAAACGAGGAGGCTTTGCAGCGTGGCTTGGCTAACTACAAGGAGGCTGGCATCACCAATGTGAAAGGCTATGTGTGTGATGTTACTGACGAGGTGGCTGTGGGCAAACTCGTGGACACTATCCACAAGGAGGTTGGGCAGATTGACATCCTCGTGAACAATGCAGGTATCATCAAGAGAATACCTATGCATGAGATGAAGCGCTCAGAGTTCCAGCAGGTCATCGACATTGACCTCGTTGCTCCATACATCTGCGCTTCTGCTGTTCTCCCTGAAATGATGGAACGTAAAGAGGGCAAAATCATTAACATCTGCTCGATGATGAGCGAACTTGGTCGCGAGACAGTGAGTGCATACGCTGCCGCTAAGGGTGGTTTGAAGATGCTCACTCGCAACATCTGCTCTGAATATGGAGAGTACAACATCCAGTGCAACGGTATCGGTCCCGGCTACATCGCTACTCCTCAGACAGCCCCATTGCGTGAGCGTCAGGCAGACGGCTCTCGCCATCCTTTCGACTCGTTCATCTGTGCCAAAACACCTGCTGGTCGTTGGCTCGACCCAGAGGAACTCGGCGGCCCTGCGGTATTCCTCGCATCGAAGGCTTCAGACGCTGTGAACGGTCACGTACTGTATGTCGATGGCGGTATCTTGGCATACATTGGCAAGCAGCCTAAATAAGAGTGGCTTTTGATAAATAAACCAATAAATGGCAACTGACTTGTCTGTGGGTTGATGCCCAAATGACGTCAGTTGCCGCTTTTTTGCCATTGCAGAAAAATGTTACTTCCTTATTATAAAGAAGGTGTAGTGGAGGCAGGGTGTGACGAAGCGGGCAGAGGATGCTTGGCAGGTAGCGTATATGCGGCAGCCGTAATACTTCCGCCCGACTACCACAACGACAAACTGAACGACTCCAAACAACTCACAGCCTCACAGCGATATGCCCTGCGAGAAGATATTGAACGTGATGCTATATCATGGGCGCTCGGTATAGTGACAGCGCAAGAGATTGACGAAATGAACATCCTGCGTGCGAGCATCACAGCGATGCACCGTGCTATCAATGCGCTGAAAGTTCGTCCTGAACACCTCATTATTGACGGCAATAGATTTTACAAATATCAAGACATCCCACACGCAACCGTAGTTAAAGGAGACGGCAAATACCTCTCTATTGCCGCCGCGTCTATTCTTGCAAAAACCTACCGTGACGATTACATGAAAGACCTCCATAACGAATATCCTTTCTATGGCTGGAATCATAATGCAGGCTATCCTACAAAGGAACATCGCAAAGGCATTGAAGCGCATGGCACTACGCCTCATCACCGTATGACCTTCAACCTAACTGGCACGGTGCAGTTGGAATTACCTTTCGAGAAATAAGGGGGGAAAGCCTTTGCTAAACAACAATGTCTTCTGCCCCAAAAACCGTTTTGGTTATTGAAAAAAGATTAAAAAGACGAAAAAAGGGTGTTAGTTGTGGGGTGGTTCGGAAAACTTTGCCTATCTTTGTCGGTCTTGAACAATAAAGGAGAAAAATTGACAATGAAAAAAGCGTTTATCATACTGCTCGGACTTGTGGCGATGATGCCTGTCAGAGCGCAATCAGAACATACTTTTGAGGTGGCTAAGAACCTTGATGTATTCAACAGCCTTTACCGTCAGTTGGATGTTTTCTATGTAGATACACTCGAAGCAGACAAACTCATACGCATCGGCATTGACGCTATGTTGGAGGAACTTGACCCATACACCGTGTATTATCCCGAGGAGGACATGGGTGACCTGAAGATGATGACCACAGGAAAGTATGGCGGCATTGGGTCAATCATTCGCATGAGAAAAGACTCTACAGTCATTGTTGCCGAGCCATACGCCGGTATGCCTGCGGCAGAAGTGGGTTTGCAGATAGGCGATGTGATGCTGAAGATTGACGATAAAGACTTGAAAGGCATGAGTACCAGCGAGGTAAGCGAATTGCTGAGAGGTGAGCCGGGAACGACCTTTGTTTTGCAGATACAACGGCCGGGAGAGAAGAAGCCTCGTGACATAAAGATTACCCGACGTAACGTGAAGGTGGCTGCCATACCATATTACGGACTGATAGGCGATGCTGGCTACATCAATCTGACGCAGTTCACGGAGGAGTGTGCCAAGGATGTACGTAAGGCGGTCATATCGCTGAAAGATAAAGGGGCTAAGAGCATCATCTTAGACCTCAGAATGAATGGTGGTGGTCTTCTGAACGAAGCGGTGGATATTGTCAACCTTTTCGTTCCCAAAGGACTGAAAATAGTTGAGACGAAGGGCAAACTGCTTGCATCGAACTCTACCTACTTAACACGCAACGAACCGCTCGACCTCGACATTCCGTTAGCGGTGCTTGTCAACGGCAGAACCGCCAGTTCCGCTGAAATCGTATCCGGAGCGTTGCAAGACCTCGACCGTGCTGTCATCGTGGGAAGCAAAACGTTTGGCAAGGGACTTGTGCAGAGTCCTCGAGAATTGCCGTATAACGGAAGCCTCAAACTGACTACTGCCAAATACTACATACCGTCGGGGCGTTGCATACAGGCTATTGACTACAAGCAAAAGCGTAAGGATGCAGAGATATATCGCACCACAGGAAAGAGGGCTGAGGCAAAGGACAGCCTTGCCAATCAGCACATATTCCACACGGCAGGTGGTCGTGAGGTAATGGAGGGTAGCGGCATCATGCCTGACGTGGTTGTGAAACATGACACTTTAGCAAATGTAGTATATTATTTATCGGCAGACGATGTTATGACTGATTGGGGAACGCAATACTTCCAAAAGCATCCTACTATCCCTGCAGTAAAGGATTTTGCCATTACTCAAGAAGATTTTGAGGAACTGAAACGCATGGCGAAAGACAATGATTTCAAGTACGACCGATTGAGCGAGAAGCGTCTTGCCGACTTAAAGAAAACTGCCGAGTTTGAGGATTATTATGAAGATGCCAAAGATGAGTTCGAGGCGTTGGAGAAGAAACTTGCCCATAACCTCGACCGTGATATGGACAAGCATCAGAAGGACATCTGCAAAATCATGGCACAAGAGGTCATCAAACGCTACTACTATCAGGCAGGTGCGGTGGAAGATAGCCTAAAAGATGATGAGGATGTGGAGAAAGCAATTGAGGTACTGAACAATGAAGGTGAATACACTAAAATTCTAAGAAAATGAGCCTACGCAACAATAAAGCCACACGTCTAAATCGCTATATGATGTTCGGAATGTTCTTTCTCGGCATCATAGTCCTCGGATGCGTGTTTGCATTTCTGTATCTATCGTTCAACAAGACCGACAATCCATTTGTTCAGCAGCCTCAGAATGCTGATGCCCCCGACAGCATCGTCTTCATTGTCAGTGACTCAACCTTGTTGGAGCAATGATGTATCCGCAACGTTTTTTCTTCATTTCGATTTTCTCACTGCTCTTTTTGTTGCCGTTGTATGCCCAGTGTCCAATGGAGAACACAGCCTTCAAGGCAGATGAGAGGTTGACTTATGACCTCTATTTCAACTGGAAGTTCATTTGGGTCAAATGCGGCGCAGCGCATTACTCTTTTCGCCCACTGAAATACAACGGTCAAGAAGCACTGCGAAACGACCTGCTCTTTACCAGCAACAAACGTTGCGATGCGGTATTTACCATGCGTGACACCCTTGTTAGTTACATCACTCCGAAACTTGTGCCGCTCTACTTTCGCAAGGGGTCGCTCGAGGGCAAGAACTACACCGTTGATGAGGTGTGGTACACCTATCCGAATGGCAAGAGCCATGTGAAGCAGAAGCATCTAAGCCGCCGCGGCGGATGGTCGGAACATCATTATGAGTCTAACGACTGTAACTATGACATGCTTTCTATCCTCTCTGTCGCTCGTTCCTTCGACCCCAAAGATTACAAAGTAGGACATCGCCTCAATTTCCCAATGGCAACAGGAAAAAAAGTGGAAACACAAACCATTATCTATCGTGGCAAAAAAGACTGGACAGCCAATGACGGCAACACTTACCGATGCCTCATTTTCTCCCTCCTTGACTACGAAGATAGCAAAAAGGAAAAAGAACTCCTCCGTTTCTATATTACCGACGACCAACGCCACCTGCCCGTCCGCATAGATTTCTATCTTAAATTTGGTACCGCCAAAGCGATATTTGCCAGCGAAAAGAAGTGAGGGTACGTGAAGCGTGAGTATATATTATAATGTAGAATAATACCCCAATTTATACAAAGAGAATACAGCCAAAGACGGATTGGCAGATAGTAAGTTGCGTTGCATCGGCTTTCTGAACATATTGAACAGCAGCCTTATAGCCCAGCCAACAGCCCTGTATTTCTGATATGTAGATGAGACAATTACATTGTCGCCAATCTCTTTTCTAAATCTATGAGCAGTTCGCAAAGCCTCCTCCGTCTTTCTCAGAAAGACATCATTAGTCTCTATATCTTTGTTCTCCAAAGGATTGTCTATGGCAAAGACCTTAAACCCTGCTGCTTCAATATCTTTGCCATACTGTACATCTTCATAACCATAATTCTGATACCTCTCATCAAATCTCACCTGTTCGCTTACTCGCTTGCTTATCAAGAAACAAAATGAACGAAACTGTGTGCTTATGCGGCCATGCTTCTGCTCGTATGCTTTCTCATATTTCCACCGCAGCATGCTTTCGGGATTGTGCCACACATCAGGAGTCTTGATGCCACCACACACCACATCATGCTCTTTCCCTGCCTCCCAATATCTGGCGAGGAAGTCATGCCGCACAACCTTGCCGTCTGCATCCATAAACAGCAGTACGTCACCTTTCGCCTTTGACATCAGAAAGTTACGTATAGCGGAGCGACCGACATTCTCCTTCCTCTGAATGTGCTGGCAGTTGCTCAGTTCGCATATCTTATGATTGGCGATAATGTTAACCTGTGACCTGCTGCCGTCTTCCGCTACGATAATCTCGTATGGCACACCGAGCGCCTCTGCCTGTTCGTGCAGGTCATATACCAGTTTGTAGCAAGTGTAGTCGTGTGTAGGAATGAGAATGGACAGCATCAGACTTTATTTGATAAAAACTTTTTTCCTGTTTACTATGTATATGCCTCTTGGCAAACGGAGAAAATCTTTATATAAGCATTGAAAAACGCCGTCTATTGAATATACATAGTTGTACTTAGTGCCTGTGTCGCCCCTTTTAACGTCGTCAATAGAATTGCTTATCCATTTCCTCCTGTCTGTCAGCCATTTGCACACATTTTCTGCATCCTTTGCCAATGTGCAGTCCTTGTAATTCCAACGTTTCTGGTCAAGTAGCAACGAGAACTCCACAGCATCCCATTCATTTGTTCTTGTTACATTTTCAAAATACTGATTTATTTCTGTAAATAGGTCGTCTGACAAATCCTCCCACAAGTTTAAGTAAGTATCCGTAAACTCACTGTTAGTCGACTGGAATAACATCTTATAGTAAATATCGTCTTGATGTATTTTTGACCACTCATTATCCATTTTTGCCATGCTGTCAAAATCCCACATACAAGGGATAAAAATCTTAAACACCCCGTCATCATATTTGGCGAAAAAGCGGTTAGAGCCTCCAGCATCCCATGTTCCCAATATATCGTGTCCTAACAGCCACTTGGCGAAAGTTTCCACATCTATAACATCGGGGTATGTACCCTCCGCCATAGACATCTCCATTTCGTTAATCGTCTCTTGAATATGTGAGATAATGTCCTCGTCCACATCGTCAGGGTCGGGGTATTTGAATGTATATTTGTAACTTTTCCCGTTATATTTGTGCATTATTGTGGAGAAACACACATCCTCATTCCACCAGTATGGGTCAAGTTCTACTATGAAACCGCCGTTTTTTGCCACGTTAATTCTGCATTGCTCGTTTCGTTCAACAGACTCCATGAGCATGTAAATGCCTCGATAGTCGCCATTGATACAGACATTCACAAATCGATATTGCGGCGTGTAAGGCATACCGATTAACTCATTCAATTTCAGTCCAGTAATGGTGTATATGCTGAGCGGCATGAGCAGCCAGTTCTTGTCCTTATATGTAGCATCGTCACCTCGCAGCAAAAGGTCTTTCTTCTTCTGCAATTTCAGTTTGTAAGGCTTTTTCACTCCGTATGCGCTTGTGTTGCCACGTATTTTTATTGTCAGTCCGCTCTTGTCCTTCTCATATTCGCCACTGTCAAAAAGGGTGTCTGTCTGCAATGTCATATACATCCTTGCAGGCACTTTTGAGGCATTGGTGATGCTTTCGCCCATTGAGCCTTCGGGATGCGTCACATAGTCACATGTGGGTTCCTCAGCGTTGACCGTGAATATATCTAACATGGGCAACGCAAGGTTTCTCACCTCCTGCCTGTAATCTTGCGACTTCGCTCCCACTGCTACTGTCGCAAGCGTAAATGCCAAAAGGAAAATCCCACACCTTGTCATCTGCTTACTTATTTTATTATGAGTATCTTTGCGCAAGCCCCTTCGTTGCCTTTCTCATCAGTGCAGAGTGCATAATATATGCCCGATGCCACACGTTTGCCTGTTTGATAGCAGCAGTTCCACGAAAATTCCCCTCCTGCGCTCACGCCCTTTGCCACTAATTTGCCTGCTGCGCTCACAATCTTCACCTCTGAGTTGTACATCAGTCCTGTGATATGCACATCCCCTTGATATTCAGGGCGTACAGGATTGGGAAAGACTTTCAGATTATCCGACTTCATCGAGGTGGCAGGGTCAGTAGCATCGCCCATATACGAACATAGCCCCTTGCTCGTAGCGATGAACACCTCGCCATTCTCCCCGTTTATGGCTATGTCGTTGATTTCGTTGCTTATAAGCGGACTGTTCTCAGTGGTGAAATGCTCGATAGTCGCCAATCCGTCAGCGCTAATCAGATACACGCCATCGTCCACAGTGCCAATCCATTTGCGGTTGCCACCGTCAATGGCTATGCACTTCACGCCTATACCGTTCAGCAGGTAGTCAGCCAGATTGCTGCCGTCGTTGCGAGGCACTTTCACCTGCGACAAATAGAAGTCATTGCTAAACACAGTCTTAGGGTCGTAACTCACGAAAACACCCTCATTTGTGCCAATCCACATTTCGCCGTCAGCGTCCTCCACAGCGCAATAGAAAAGGTTAGGCGTGTATCTCGTTCCGTCTTGGTTGTAAAAAGAGCCGAAAAACGTGTGCTGGTCATCACTCTGCTTGTCTATTGTGCCGTTAGTGTTCACAACAAGCAGTCCTGCCTGCGATGCCACTCCTGTGCTACTGCTCGTGTTGGTACTTCTTCGGCTGTTTATCCACGCCCAACCGCGAGAGTCGAAGTAGATGTTGTCCCACGTTGCGAAATAGGCTACCTCATCATAGTACAGCCCTGTCCATGTGCCGTCTTTTTTCAGAATATGTACAATAGTTTCACGCTGATTGTTACACATCCACAGGTTACCTCCTGCATCATATTGCAGTGCCGTCACACGCACGTAATTCCTTGCATTAGAACTGTTAGGCAGGATACTCCTCAATGGCGAGTTGTCGTATGTATAATGGTTCGTCAGTTTGTAATCCCTGAACTCATATATTCCGCTGCACTTTGTTCCCAGCCAGTGATGTTCAGTATCGTTAGGGTCTTGCACCACATCCGTAACATTGCGATAGGAAGATGCACCTACCAGTTTCAGCGGCTCTTCTTCGTCAAACGCTATCCACTTTCCCCCCTCATATTTCATCGCCGTACCCGTATAGTCCACCTCCGGATAATAGAAGTTTCCTCCTGCCACCAGCAGCCTGTTTCCCTGCATATTGAGTTTATACGAATAGTTGCGGATAGGCGAATTGATGACAATGCTTTCCACTCTTTGTAGCAGTTCCGCCTCGGTCGCCTTCTCCTCCTCGGTCTTCCCAAAAGCGATGTTGGCAGTCGATGCCTTCCAGTTGGCAAGGTCAAGCAGGTTTGCCGCTCTGTCACCCTCCAACACTCCGCCGCCAGTCTTGGCATATATCTTGCCGTCCTGCACCGCTACGCCAGTCACCTTGCCAAGTTGATACAGCGCCACATAGTACCTCTCCTTCAAGTCAATCACCACCAACCCCGAATTGATGCAGATGAAAGCCTCTCCGTCCACAGCGATGAGGTCGTTCAGCGTCTTGTCAGCAATGTCCGTATTCTTCATGTCAGGCATATTCCACACCTCTCCATCCATGCCAAGCAGGTCAATGTTTCCGTCCTCATACACCAGCACCAGCTGTCGGGTGTTAGCCTCATACACCATATCCTTTATTCCAAATCCGCTCAGCGACCCCACTTTGTCGTACGTCTCAACCGTCTCGTCCTCAGTGTCATAACTGAACAAATCCCCATTCGCAAGCACGAATATGCGAGAGCCGCACTTCACCGCTTTCGTGGCATTATGATACGAAGCGTAAATTCTCCACTCGTCAGCCGCCATAGCGACAGATGCCATGGCAACGGTACACAAAGATATGTATATAAAGACTAAAAACCTTTTCATCACATCTATATTTTATATCTACAATAACGACAAGTCATCCCCTTTTATTGCCTTCACCATACGGTCATTGCCGCAGAAGTCCTGCCTCAACTCCACTCCCACATATCCCATGCCATTGAGCATGCCCACCACCTCCTTGCCAAACCTTCTGTTTATCTCGAAATACAGCCTTCCGCCATTGCGCAGAGCCTTAATACCCATTCGGGCAATTTGCCGATAGAACCTAAGAGGGTCTTCGTCAGGCACAAACAGAGCCAACCTCGGCTCATGCTTCAGCACACGAGCCTCCATGTCCACTGCCTCCTCCTCACACACATACGGAGGATTGCTAACCACCACATCATATACATCTGCCACCTCCTTTGCAACCTCGTCATCATTCAGCACATCTACATTCTTCAGCGTCACCTTCACACCGCACCTTTCAACATTCATCCTTGCCACATCCAACGCCTCCTCGCTCACATCCCACGCCTCTATCTCCGCATCGGGAAAACGCCTTGCCAAAGCCACAGCCACACATCCGCTGCCCGTACACACGTCCAGAACCCTATCGCCTACGCCGTCCTCTGCGACCCATTCCACCAACTCCTCCGTCTCTGGTCGTGGTATCAGCACGCCTTTCCTCACGCATAGCGACATGCCGCAGAAGTCTGCCTCGCCCAACACATATTGCACAGGCTCGCCCTCTGCCACACGCCTTGCCATTTCCTGCACTCTCTTGCCATTCACGCCCACAGCCTCAGCCGTCAGAGCCTCTGCCACCGTCAATCCGCATACCTTTTCCAACAGCAGCAACGCCACAGCCCTTGCCTCGCCATTCTCCATGCCGCCATTGCAAAGCATCCTCTTTATATTTCCATAGATACCCATGAGTTTATTGTGCTTTCATCAAGCATTCGCAATGCAAAAGTACCGATTTTCTTTCATCCTCGCAAACAAAATCTTTAAAACCCCTATAAAAGAGATAGCATAACGTGAGTTTGACGAAAACGCTCTGTGTAGTTCGTGCCAATCGTTGCCCCAAAAAATTGACAGCCGTTGTCCTCAAAAGCAGACAGCCGTTGCCCCTAAAAGTGGACAACGGCTGAACGAACTAGCAGACAACCGCCGGCATAGATAATCTGCATTGGCTGACGATTATAAT
>JAFLUT010000007.1 GCA_022508665.1 Prevotellaceae bacterium
TATAATTTGTCACGGCTGACTATTGTAATCGTGAACGGCAGGGCATTTCAGAGGTGCGCTGTTGTTGTTTTGAATATAAAATAGGTAATTAGGTTAGTGGTAAAAGGTTATGGATGAGAGGGGGAAATGGCTGAAAAGGTTAGAGGTGAGGGGTTAGAGGTGAGATGGGAAATTTATTGCGGTCGCTATAATGAAACTCCCCCGATAGTTCATGCGGAACTATCGGGGGAGTTTCTGTTTGTTTCGATGTCGCTTACATTATTTCAATGTGAGTAACATTATTTCAATGTCGCTATTCATGTTTATTTCACAACCACCTTTGCAGATTTGCCGTTAGCCTTGACCACATAGATGCCCGGCTCGAGCGATGATTTAGCATCTAACTTCGCTCCTGCTATGCTGTATACCTCGAAGTACGCTGTGCCGTCCACGATGATGCGGCGGTCAACCACACGTGGGGCAAGTGTCGATACCTCCTTGTTGGCTGGTGCTACGGTGATAGATGTTGGCAGAGTGCCGCCCTCCTTCGCCTTGCTGATTGTCACCCAGCCGAGGTTGTCACGTATGGCAAGGTTATTGGTGTCGGTAGCGGGAACGCTGGTTGGCGTGCCGTCCTCGCCAATAACTGTGAAAGTGCTGACGTCGAGAATACGTTTCACCTTTGTGCCAACGACCCAAGTGTTGCCGTCGTCATCCTTTGCCGTAGAGTCTGTGCGGCGAAGCATGGTTACGGAAGGCGAGTTGTTGGTTTGCAGTTGCGTCAGAACGACTGGCGAACTGAGGTAGAGCTGTTCGGTTGTCGGGTTGCCGCTGTCGTCAGTTGTGTCGATAGTGAACTTGTTCTCACGCTGTGCTGACGCATAGATTTGGTTGTCCTTGCCTTGTCCTGCGGCGATGAGGATGCCAGCCTCATTGTCGGCGTAGTCCAGTCCCGGAGTAATGGCAAGGTAGCACACGTCTTGCGCAACGGCGATTTTGCGCTCGGCCTTGTATTCAGAGTAGATGATAAACTTAAAGCCTGTGTTTGTCACGTCGAAGATGCGGACTGTAAGAGCAGACAAGAGGTTGCCGCTTGTGTAACTTGGCTTGCGTATTTCTGTCAGCACAACAGGTGTTACGCCCTCGGGGAATGGCTTGCTGAAAGTCACCTCCGTCGTGTCGGTCCACATTTCGTCGCCAGTAGCCTTGTTCGCTTTCACCAATCCAACCTCGCATGCCATGTCGCCGAAGGTGTAGTTGCCTTCTTGCAGGGCAAGGAATGGCACTTCCTCGTTCTTGCTCATTGAGCCTTTGTTGCTCTGCCAAGGGAAGAGTTGGTAAGTGAAGTAAGTCGCATTGTTTGTTTTGCCGGTGTTGTTGCTTGCATACAAAGAAGTGTTGTTGTTGGTGATGGTTCCGATGAACACGCAAGGTGCGTTTTCAAACGCTTCAGAGTATCTGATAGTGTTGGATTCAAGGTTGTCAAGCCCGAATTTGCCGTACTGCATCTCGCTTGTACCCTGTGCAGGTGCTACGCTGACTGTGACGTCATTTGTTGTGTATGTCTTGCCGTCGTATGCCTTTGCACTGATGCGGAAGTAATATACTCCCGGTTCGTCCACTGACACGGCGCAAGAGTATGACGCACCGTCTTTTGAGTTCTTATCCTTTGGCTCTACTGTTTCAATAGCAGTAAAGGATGTTGTTTCGGGCTGTTTGCAGAGGATTTCAATCTTGTCCATAAGGTCGCCGTTAGGGTCATTCCATTTCAGAGTAACTGTTTCTGCTGCTTGGTTGTAGGTTGCAGTCAATTCGCCAAGAGCCTCAATAGGAGGAGTTTTGGGGATGTATTCGTTGGATGCTTTATAGCCAAGTCCGTCGTCCATATTAGCATAGTATTGTCCGAGCGAGGTGAGTCTGCCATTTTCGTAGATGTGTCCTTTGCTTTCACTGTTCCAGTATGCATAACGCTCAATGATTGCTGTATTGTTGAGAGTTGTAAGGATGTTTTTTGTTTGGTTGAGAATTTGAGTATCTGTCACGCCATTTCCCCAACAACCATTATGATTCCACGATGCACCCCATATCCACTCTGAAATCCAGATTGGACGACCATTGCCATAATGACTGCTGTACCATTCCAAATTTCCACTTGTGAATTGACCCTCATTCCAATAGCAGTGGAGGTCGAGTATGTCGCATCGCCAACCGCGTGCATCGATAGCCTCGATGAACTGTTTCAGGTGATTCATCGAGCCGTCGTGTGATGACTCTGAGCAAAGACGCATGCCTGTACGCATGAGGTTTTGCCAGTTGTCAAGCACAACTTCTACTGTTTGTGGGTGGTCGTCAGCAGAGTTTCCCGGCTCGTTGTTGGTCTTCATGTGGCATGAGCCAGTCACGCTACCGCAAACTGAGGATGTAGGATAGTCCTCATAAATATGGTTAGGCACCCACTCTGTATCGGGCAGGTTGCTGTCGTTGCCCTGCGCCCAGTCGTAGCACCATGAAGAGTTAAGTGCTTGGTTTGCAGCGGCATTGCCATTGCTTGCCAAACCTGCCTTCTTTGCGTTGTGCCACTTGAAGATGCGGTAGGATGATATTCTCTTGTCAAGAATAGCGGGGAGAGTCTTCATTTCGAGGTCTTCTTGGTCGGCAATGAAGCAACGGCTGTAACCCCAACCGCCTGTTCCGATAGCAAATGTGACCATGTAGCCACGCTTGAGTTTGAAAGAGCGGATTTTGTTGTTGAGTGTCGCTATTGCCAGCGACTTCATGTAGCCGCCGCTGTGTCCCTCGGTGTAGGTGTTGCAACTTTCACCCTCGAAGTTCTGCTCGGTGTAGCAGGTCAGCGGAGCCATGTCCTTTGCGTAGGGGAAGATGATTGCACCGTGGCTGTACATCTTCACTTGGCAGTTCTCGCCGTTCACAGCCTTTTCGCCGTTGATGTAGATGTAGTTCATCCAGTTGCTGAGAACCTTGCTTGGCTTGATGTTGGAAAGGATAAGCACAGCATGCTCGGTGCTTACGATGTCCACACTTCCCGAAGATGTGAAAGGTGTAGTGCCAGTGACGATGTAGTCGACATCGGTAGTGAGTTTCACTCCATTTGTCACTTGCGTCACTGTTGTCTTCGTGTTTGCAGCGCTTGCCGAAAGGCTAAGGACTGCAAGCATGGTTAACGCTAAAAGTTTTAGTTTCATAGTAATTTAGGTGTTAGTTAATGATTATTATCTATCTCTTGTTGTCTTTTAGATTAAATTATGTTGAATAGGTTTAATTGGCTGCAATGGATTGTGATGTATTATAATGCGTGTCACTTCGCCGTGTAGAAGTCAGTTATCCGCTGTATCGCCCTTGTGCATACGGGGCAGAAGTCCTGCACCTCGTTGATTTTCATGCGGCACTCTTGTGCTGGGCGGTAGCATCCTTTGCTTTGGTAGCCCGCTCCTTCGAACACTCCCACTACTTGCGTTGCCTTGTTCAGTGCTTCCATTGCCTTGGCGTCGTCTTTGCTGACCTGCTTGAAGTCTGGCACTCGGGGGTCGAGTGGGGTAGGGATGGGCTGCTTCTTTGGCATGAGGTCTGCCCATTTAGAGTTGAAGTCTTTCAGTGTGGTGATGTTTGGCTCCCATGGCTCGGTGTCGGAGGGATACCATTCGGTGTCCATGTCGTCGTAGGCATATTCGTCTGCCAGTCCGCCGTAACTGTGTCCGAACTCATGCACGAACACCTCTTTGAAGGTGGGGTGGTCGCTTGTGGAAAAAGTCACTTGGTTGTATATGCCACCGCCTCCGTAGGTGTCGGAGTTGACAAGCACCATGATATGCTCGAATGGCACTCCGCTCAGCAGGTCGTAGATGCGGTGCATGTCCTGCGACATGAGGTAGCGGTCGGAATAGAACGTGTCGTAGTGGCTGTTGGAAGGGGTGTTGTGCCACACTCCGTGGTGCGGAACGGTAGGCCCTGCATCCCGTGAGGGTGCTGCCACGGCAACCACGTTGAACCTGTTTTTCAACGACTTAAACGGTTCCCATGCAAACAGAGCATCCACCGCCCTTTGGCAGTCGGCATAGAACTTGCCCATCTGCGCCTCAGTGTATCCTTCGGCAAGGATGGCGAGGTCTATGCAGTCGGTGATGTTCACATCTTTGAATGGGTCATATTCGCTCGCAATGTAGTTTCGTCCCCCACCGTTGCGTGGCTCGTCGCTTGTCGTCGTTGCCTGTCCGTTGTCGGCATTGCCTTTCCAGATGTAGTGGAATGGTATGCCGTTGTCGCCAATCTTTCTGATGAGGATGTCGGCAGGGTCAACGGTGTGCGTCATTTCCGCCGTCACGGCATTGTGGTTGTTGGTCAGCGTGACGGTCACGTCAACAGGCTTCTTGGGGAAGGGTATGTTGTATGACGTTTCAAATGCCTTGTCCACTTTTTGTGCCTCGTCATATTGCAGCCACTCTTGGAAGAGTGTGGAGAATGTCGTTACATATATGACCTCTTGCGATGCGTGGTCTTTCACGGTCAGTTGTCCGTTGCCGTTGAGGAATTTCTCCGCCAGCCGGCTCTTCCGTCCAGCCCACTTGTCCTGCTTCAGCAGATGCTCTAAGTATATGTGCTGTTCCCTTGCATTGCCTGCGAAGATGTAGTCGAGCCGCAGCGTCGCATCCTCGAAGTAATCTCCGAAGTTCTGAGCCGTTGCGGACAATGTGCAGAGCATGGCAATGATGAATGTTGTGTATGATTTCATATACGGTTTCTTTTTTCGCCACAAATGTACGGAAATATCTCTGAAAAAGGAAGGAAACGGGCGGAAATTTTCTTTATGCTTCGTTGTTTATTGTATTTATAAGTGAAATTGATAGCGATACACCGTTTATCGGCAAATCGATGCAAGGTGCAGCGATGAGTCGATAAACGGTGTATCGGTTTGGTGATAAACGGTGTTAACTTTTGCAGATGTTTGGCTTAATGTAATCCTGCAAAAACTGCCCCGTGTAACTGTATGCGCATCGTGCTATATCCTCAGGCGTTCCTGTCACAACCACGTTGCCGCCTGCTTGTCCGCCTTCGGGACCGAGGTCGATGATGTGGTCGGCACATTTGATAACGTCCATATTATGCTCGATGATGACGATGGTGTGACCACGGGAAATGAGGGCATTGAAGGCATCGAGCAGTTTGCGGATGTCGTGGAAATGCAGTCCTGTGGTAGGCTCGTCGAAGATGAACATGGTGGGCGTTGCTCGTTCTTGGCTGAGGTAGTACGCTAACTTTATTCGCTGGTTCTCGCCGCCAGAGAGGGTGGATGATGTCTGTCCGAGTTTTATGTAGCCAAGCCCCACGTCTTGCAGAGGCTTCATCTTCTCCACAATCTTTGTCTGCTTGTGTTTGGTGAAGAACTCAACGGCTTGGTTTATGGTCATGTTGAGGATGTCGTATGCGCTCATTCCCTCGAACTTCACTTCGAGGATGTCGCTCTTGAACCTCTTGCCGTGACACTTCTCGCATTCCAGCACGATGTCGTTCATAAATTGCATCTCCACCGTCACCGTGCCTTCGCCCTTGCACTCCTCGCATCTGCCTCCGTCGGCATTGAAGGAGAAATAGGCAGGGGTATATCCCATTTGCTTAGCAAGTTGCTGATTGGCAAAGAGTTTGCGGATTTCGTCCCATGCGCCGATGTAGGTGACGGGGTTGGAGCGTGAGGACGTGCCGATGGGGTTTTGATTGATGAAGTCGACGTGCTTAATCATGTCCGTGTCACCCGAAAGACCCGAAAAGAGTCCCGGCTTTTCCTCGTTCTCTCCCAACTTCCGCTTCAATGCTCGGAACAGAATGTCACGCACAAGGGTAGATTTTCCCGACCCTGAAACGCCTGTTACGCAGGTCATTACGTTGAGCGGAAACTTCACGTCGATGTCTTTCAGATTGTTCTCTCGTGCATTCGTCACCTGTATGTAATTGTTCCACGGGCGTCGGCTTTCGGGAATGTCGATGGTCTCCTTTCCTGTGAGGTAGTCGAGCGTGTGAGAGTGAATGCCTTTCATCTCTGCCTTTGTTGGCTTTGGCGAACCCGAATAGACGATTTCTCCGCCAAGGCGACCTGCGTCGGGACCTATGTCGATGATGTGGTCGGCGGCACGCATTATCTCCTCGTCATGCTCAACGACAATGACGGTGTTGCCTAATTGTTGCAGTTGTCGGAGTACGTGGATGAGGCGCTGCGTGTCTCGTGAATGAAGTCCTATGCTCGGTTCGTCCAATATGTACATACTGCCGACGAGCGACGAGCCGAGGCTTGTGGCGAGGTTGATGCGTTGGCTCTCACCGCCAGATAATGAATTGCTTAGGCGTGAGAGGGTAAGGTAACTAAGCCCTACATCCACAAGGAATTTCAGTCGGCTCTTTATCTCTATCAGCAGGTTCTTCGCAATCTTCGCCTCCTGTGCCGTTGGTTTGAATGTGCGGAAGAAGTCGCTAAGTTCGTTGATGGATAGGTCGCACAGTTCAGTGATGCTCTTGCCGCCAACCTTCACATATTCAGCCTCTTTCTTCAGTCGGTGTCCGTGGCAAGTGGGGCATACGGTCTTGCCGCGGTAACGTGCCAGCATTACCCGATATTGTATCTTATACTGGTTCTCTTTCAGCATGCGGAAGAACTCGTCGATGCAGATGGAGCGGTTGCCCCATTCGTTCTCTTCATATACGCCGTGCCACAACACATCTTTCTGTTCATCAGTCAGTTGGCGATAAGGCGTAAAGACGGGGAAGTCGTTGTATTTGCTCGCTCGTCGCACAAACTCCTTCTTCCATTCGCCCATCTTTTCTCCCTTCCAGCATACCACCGCACCATCATACACGGAGAGGTCGGGGTCGGGAATGACAAGGCTCTCGTCAATGCCGATAATCTTGCCATATCCCTCGCATTCGGGGCATGCACCAACAGGAGAGTTGAAAGAAAACATCTGGTCGGTCGGCTCTTCAAACTCAATGCCGTCAGCCTCGAACTTCAAAGAAAAATCGTGTGTCTCGCCATTCTCGAACTTTAAGATGCACCGTCCGTCGCCCTCATACATTGCCGTGTTTGCCGAATCCGCAAGGCGGTTGATGGTCGCCTTGTCGTCAGCCACTTTCAGACGGTCGATAACCAAGTTTATGGTCTTGTATTGATGGCTTTCCTCTTTCAGAAAGTCAGCGATACGCACAATCTCTCCGTCCACCTCGATACGCAGAAAACCTGTCTTGAAATCAATATCCAACTGCTCCTCCACGCTTCTGCCTCCACGCACAACGAGCGGTGTCAGTACCATGAAGCGCTCTCCTGCCGAATGCTCCAACATGCACCGCACAATGTCGTCGGTCGTGTTCTTCTTCACTTCCTTTCCGCTCACAGGCGAATATGTCCGTCCGATACGTGCATACAGCATCCGCAGATAGTCGTATATCTCCGTGCTTGTCCCCACCGTCGAGCGAGGATTGCGACTGCTCACCTTCTGCTCAATGGCAATGGCAGGCGATATGCCCTCGATGAAGTCGCAATCTGGCTTCTTCAATCTACCCATAAATTGCCTCGCATACGTCGAAAGGCTTTCCACATACCTCCTCTGTCCCTCGGCATACAGCGTGTCGAATGCCAGCGACGACTTGCCGCTGCCACTCACTCCTGTTATGACCACAAACTTATCGTGCGGTATCTCTACATCAATGTTTTTCAGGTTGTTAACCCTTGCACCTTTGATGGTTATATACTCTTGTAACCGGTTCTTCTTCTGCGTCATCATTATTTAGCTATTCGATAGATAGCCTCAATATCCTCTGGCTTCAATGCCTTGAACTTGCCTTGAGTGATGGTGTAGTTGCGGCTGCACTTGCGCACCATTTCCTTTATTTCTTCGTCAGTCACTTCACGGCCGATGAGTTCGTGGATGTTGATAGGCATGCCTATGGCGTGGTAGAAACGCTCCATTGCCTCGATACCTTTTAGGGCAGTGCCTTCGGGGTCGGTGAAGTCGTTTGGTACACCCATCACATTTACGGCAAAACGGACGAAACGGCTCACGTTCTCCTTATATACATACCTCGCCCAACTTGGCCATACGGCTGCGAGACCTGCACCGTGAGTTACATCGAAAAGACCGCTCAACTCATGTTCTATCTGATGTGTCGCCCAGTCGCCATTGCCACGGTCGCCTGTCACGTCGTTATGCGCTAAACTGCCAGCCCACATGATTTGTGCGCGGTTGCGGTAATCTTCGGGATTTTTCAGCACGGCAAACACGCATTCCTTCATTGTGCGCATCAGAGCCTCGGCAATCTCGTCCGTGATAGTCATGTCGCAGTCGGGGTTGAAATAGCGCTCCATCGTGTGCATCATTATGTCCGTCACTCCTGCCGCCGTCTGATAGGGTGGGAGAGTGAATGTGCGGCAAGGGTTCATAATGGCGAACTTGGGGCGAGAGATGTTGTTGGAATATCCCAACTTCACATCGCCATCTTCATTTGTGATGACACTCGCCTCGCTCATCTCGCTTCCGGCCGCAGGGATGGTAAGCACACATGCCACGGGCAGACATACCTCTGCCTGTGCCTTTCCCACATAGAAATCCCACACATCGCCCTCGTATGGCACACCGTAAGCAATCGCCTTTGCCGAGTCAATCACGCTTCCTCCGCCCACAGCGAGGATGAAGTCAATCCCCTCCTTACGGCAAATCTCGATGCCCTCCTTCACTTTCGACAAGCGAGGATTAGGCACAACTCCACCGAGTTTCACTGCCTCTACACCTCCATCACTGAGCAATCCACACACCTTGTCGAGCAGTCCCGACTTCACCGCACTCTGTCCGCCATAATGCACCAGCACCTTATGGCCGCCATAGTGCTTTATCAAACTCGCTACCTTCTCTTCAGAATTTGCTCCGAACACGACTTCTGTGGGAGCATAAAAATTAAAATCTTTCATTGTTATTGTTCTTTATCGTTTTGTTTTAAGAAGGATGTGCCATTCCATTGCAGTGTATGGCTGACGGAGGTTTGCTCTGCTGGCTTGTCGCTTCCGTTGGTTTGCAATGCAAGAGGATTGGAAATTGTGATAGTGAGTGTGTCGTTTTCAGGGTTGAGAACGATGTAGCGAAACTCTTCTGAAGTCGGCTCACTAATATAGGCTGTGGCATCGAGAGGCTGCCATTCGGTGGAATAGAAACTGACGGAGGAGTCGGGGATGCTGTCGCAGAAGACAGTGCTTATTATCATTATGATTGGGATGCTGTCGGTCTTTGTCAGCAGTTTTATGACTTTCTCGGAACTGTCGGAAACGGAGAGGTGGGCATAGTCGTCTGTTAGAGACTGCATGGTGGAGTATGTCTGAAAGGCGTTTCGTGTACGCATTTCCTTTCCGTTTTTTTGATTGTCAACTAACTCTAAACGGTTGTACTCCGTCAGTGCAGGACATACTTCCATTGGCATGTGAAGGAAGAGGTCTTTGAGCGATTGTGCTTGAAGGGTGTATGGCATCAGAGCCATCGCAAGAAATGCTGTTTTGATGATTTTATTCATGTCTTATTGCTTCTATTGGATCCATGTTTGCAGCCTTACGTGCCGGGATATATCCGAAGACAATACCGATGAAGGTGCAGACAGCGAATGATACATATATAGACCATGCAGGGATGCTTGACGGCATACCTATCATTGGTACTATAAATTGACTTATACCTCCTCCCACAAGTATGCCGAGTATGCCTCCTGTCACGGAGATTACAACTGATTCGATGAGGAATTGGAGTGATATGACCATACCAGTAGCACCTACTGCCATGCGAAGGCCAATCTCTTTTGTGCGCTCCGTTACCGACACAAGCATTATATTCATGATGCCGATGCCAGCCACGAGCAAGGAGAATGCGGCGGCAACGACGAGGATGATGGTAACAGTGTCCATAGTGGACGACATCGTCTCCATCATTTCTGCTTGTGAACGGATTGTGAAGTCGTCAACACCGCCATCTTTTATTTTATGGTTGTCGCGCAAGATTTGCGTGAGTTCCTCAATGGCTGCGTCGGAGAGTTCTTCGGTAAGTGCCGAGCAGTTGATTGACGAGAAATATGTCTGTGCCGCAATACGTTTCATCACACATGTGTAGGGGGCGATGATGACATTGTCTTGATCCATTCCCCAAGAGTTATATCCCTTGCCTTTCAGCACACCCACGATGCGCATAGGTATTGACTTGAAGCGGATATTCTTGCCTATTGCCTCTGCCTCTTTTCCTTCGCCAAACAGTTCGTTGACGATAGTTTTGCCGACCACGCACACCTTGGCCGCTTTCTTTACATCTTCATCGGTGAAGCAGTCGCCTTCTTCCACTTCCCACAACTTTATTTTTAGGTATTCGGGCGACTCGCCATACACGGTTGTCGTGGTGTTGTTATTGCCATAAATGACCTGTCCTGCAGCATTCACTTCGGGCGAAACATAACTGACAAACTTTTTCTCGTTGAGGATGCGTTCATAGTCCGCAATCTTCAGCGTCTGCATGGCTGACGGGTCTTGTCTCACGCCTCCACGCATATCTGCCCCGGGGCGGATGGTGAGCAGGTTTGTTCCCATTGTAGAAAGTTCCGCACGGATGCTCTCCTTCGAGCCTTGACCGATGGACATCATAATGATGACTGCCGCCACACCGATGATGATACCGAGCATTGAGAGGAACGAGCGCATCTTGTTGTTTCCTACGGCTCGTATGCTGACTTTGAAAAGGTTCAGTATATTCATTGCTTAGTCGTCTTGTGGTTTAGGCAGAGCCGCCAACGCTTCGGCTGCCGACTTGATGTTGTGGTTTATGGTGTCTTCACGTATTTTGCCGTCGCGCAGGTTTATGTTGCGTGAGGAGTATTCGGCAATCTCGGGGTTATGTGTTACGAATATTATTGTGTGTCCTTCTTGATGCAGTTTCTGAAAAAGCACCAGCATTTCAAACGACGTGCGTGTGTCAAGGTTTCCCGTTGCCTCGTCGGCGAGCAACACAGCAGGGCTGTTGACAAGGGCGCGGGCGATTGCCACACGTTGCATCTGTCCGCCAGACATCTGATTGCTCTTATGCTCAAGGCGGTCGCCCAATCCAACAGCCTCCAATGCCTTTACCGCCGCCTCGCGACGCTGCTTGGCATTATACTTATTATTATACATCAGAGGAAGTTCCACGTTCTCCACAGCAGTGGTCTTTGCCAATAGATTGTAGTTTTGGAAGACAAAGCCAATCTTCCTGTTGCGCAGTTTCGCACGTTGGTTTTTGCTCATCTTGCGCACTGGCGTGCCGTCAAGATAGTACTCACCAGATGTTGGCGTGTCGAGGCATCCCAACTGGTTTAGCAGGGTTGACTTGCCCGAACCAGATGTACCCTGTATCGTCACGAATTCCCCTTCGTATATCTTGAAACTAACGCCACGCAATGCTTTCACGGTCTCCGAACCGACTTGGAAGTATCGCTTCACGTTGTCGAGTTCGATAACCACCTTGCGGTTATCTTGACATTGTTTATCCTCTTTGCGCTTATCCTCTTGTCCGTTCATCACTTCTTGCCGTTGTTATTGTTGCCGTTTTGTCTGCCTCTTGGTCGTGGCATAAAAGGATTTCCAGCCTGTTCGTTACGTTCTTCTTCTTTGCCGCCGATGATATCGAAGTCAGTCAGCACTTCCGTCCCAGCCGATACGCCAGACACAATCTCTGTCAGCATTCCGTTGGTTGTGCCAATCTCCACTTTGTGAGCCTTGAATACATTACCCTCTTTCGTCCACACCTTGTTAGGGGCATTGACATCTTCCACAGTTTCATCATCTGTCAGCAATGCCTCATTAGGGGTGAACCTCAACGCCCTCGACGATACGGCAAGCACATCGTTCTTTTCCAATGTATATATAGTAACATTAGCTGTCAATCCAGGTTTCAGTTTGAGGTTGTCATTAGGTGCTGAAATCACAACTTCGTATGTCACCACATTGCTCTCTGTCTTTGCCTCCTGACGTACCTGTGTCACATCTCCTTCAAACACGTCGTCTGGGAAAGCGTCAACGGTGAATGTCACACGCTGCCCCTCCTTCACACCGCCAATGTCTGCCTCGTCAATGTTGGCAATCACACGCATGGCTGTAAGGTCCTGAGCAATGATGAAAAGGGTAGGGGTGGTCATTGCAGATGCCACGGTTTGTCCCTCTTCCACCTCCTTCGATAGCACGATTCCGTCGATAGGCGAAGTGATGGTTGCATAACCGAGGTTCGTCTGCGCCTTCTGTACATTCTGCTGCTGTATCTTCACCTGCTGCACTGCTTGTTCGTATGTCAGCCTTGCGTTCTCAAAGTCGTTTGCCGATACCAAACCTTTGTCAAACAGCGCCTTATATCGCTTATAGTTAGCGCTCTGATAGTTGAGCGTCGATTGTGCATTAGACAAGTTGCTTTGCGCCGAAGCCAACTCTGAGAGAAGGTTCGTCTTGTCGAGTTCGGCAATCACCTGCCCCTTATGCACTTCGGAATTGTAATCCACATAAATGCGGTCGATGATGCCCGACACCTGCGTACCTACTTCCACCTCGGTCACAGGCTCTATTGTTCCCGTAGCGGTGATGCTTGTGCTAATGTTCTGCTTCTCCACAGAAGAAGTTGAATACACAACCTTTGGCCCTTCGCTGCAAGCCGCCAGTGCAGATGCTATAATGATAGATGCGAATATATGTTTTACTTTCATAACGATATACTTATTTTATTAGTTACAGATTTATCTTTTCCCCTGCGTAGAAGTTCAGCAAGGCATAGTTCAGCAGAGCCATATATTTGCTTTGCAACAGTTGCTGCTCTGCCTGCAAAAGGTTGTTTTTCCCCGTGGTCAGTTCCACGATATTCTTCAGTCCGAGGTTGAACTGCTCGCTAACCAAGTCATAACTCTCCTGCATGCTCTTTTCGTTGGCAAGTGCATAGATGTACTGCTGTTGCGACGTAGTTGCGTTCAGCCAATAGTTCTCAATGGTCGAATACAGTTGCTTCTGCTGGTCTTGCAGGTTCAGTGCGCTTGTATGCAACGCATATTTCGCCTTGCGAATGTTCGTGCGTGCCTGCATATTGTCGAAGATAGGCACCGACAGCGTCAAACCAATCGAGTTGCTCAAATTGTTCTTTATCTGCGTGCCAAAAGCAAGGTCTTGACCCGACGAATTGCTCGACCCTATGCCAGCATTGATTGACACCGTTGGCATATATCCAGCACGCGCCGATGCAACGGCAATCTCTGACGATTCTATATTAAGTATGCTTGCCTGTATCTCTGGACGATTGGCAAGAGCAGCGTTGTACACACTCTGCTCGTCTGGCACAATGCCCAAAATCCTTTCGTCAGCAATATTGGGGATAGCCACTTCAAACGCCTCTTCATTATGAATTTCAAGCAGTTGCTTCAACTGCAATTTGTAGTTAGCAAGTTGAGCCTCTGCTTGCGACAGCGAATACTTATCTTGATTTACCTGCGCTTCCAACTGCACCAAGTCCACGCGAGCCAAACTCCCCACTTCAACCATCACCTTCGCCCTGTCTCTTTGCAACTCGCTCGCCTTGATGATTTCCTCACACACCTTCACCGCCTCCGTCTCATACAGCACCTGCACATACAACTGCGCTATCTGCTCCTGAATGGTGTTTGCCTGCTGAGCCACATCCAGTTTAGCCAACTGCTCCGACAGTTTGTTCTGCTTGACATTGTTCGTGTTGCGGTTGCCGTTCCACACCGTCCAGTTGGCGTTGATACCATACGAACCGTTATATGAAACAGAACTTCTGTTCGTTGTCATCGAGCCATTTGTCAGATTGATAGTACTTTCCGCAAATGGTCGCCACGACACATTCTGATTGGTGCTGAACGACACCGACGGAAACAGCGCCGACTGGCTCTGCAACACATCCTCGTGTGCCGACGCAGCGGTTATCCTCGACTTCCGCAACTGGATGTTGTGTACAAGGGCATAGTCAAGACACTCTTGCAGTGTCCAAGCCTTCTGTCCCCATGCCACACCGCCAGCCATCAGCAGCGATAACGCCGTCAGTAAATGTTTTCTATTCATACCAGATGTTTGTTGTTTTGTTCTGCTATTGATGTTTGAACCTCCTAAACTCCACAAAGTTTAATTGACCCACATCGTCTTTAACAAACTTTAATCATTCTTATGCCTATTATGTAAAAAGAAAGCAGACGGACTATAAGCCGGGTTCTGTTCGTCTCCACCAAGGATACGAGTCTGTCATTTATCTACTCCATGAGTCGCCCCATGGCTCAAGCGTTCTACCCTCTACCGAACTGTCGGGCGGGCTACCCTAATGGCGGTAGTTTACATGAACTTGCAGCTCCCAAGATGCACAGCCAACGTGTCGCCACGCCGCTGGTAGGCTCTTACCCTACCTTCTCACCATTTCAATCCATAATGGACTGTTGTTATTTTCTTCTGCATTGCTCAACCCTCACGGACTGCTTCTACATTAGGAAGTGGGATGCCCTGTGCTGCCCGGACTTTCCTCTTGTCACCGCATAATACCCATTATAAAAATATATGCAACGACCAGCGACAGGCTGTCCGACTGCTTTCACGTCACAAAGTTAACTCTTTTTTTCGCAAATGCCTTAAAACCACTCGTTTTTTTCTCCATAAAACAAAAATATCAGAGATAATATGTCTATTTTCTCTGATATTCCGTTGAAAGTGAATTTATAACCCACTATTTTATTGCTGTTTTACTTATTCCATAAACGCCAGAAGAAATGCCAAGTTCGGAAAATAGGTTCGCATAGTGCTTCGGCTGGATATTCACGCACAAACTGTAGATTGCGTCTAATTTTAAGAAAGTACTTCATGCCTGTGCTATGGTTAGTTAAGCCTGAATATCTCCCGAAGTTACCTCCTTTCAAAATTTCAGTCATTAATGTTTTCCCTCTTTTCGTGTCCAAAGGAACAATCATTCGTTCTTTCTCTAATCCAAAAACTTCGTGCATCACATACATCACTGCACCAGCAAAATTATATAAACCCAAATATCTTAATTCTTTTTGTAGTGCGTAAATGTTTTTTCTGTTTGTGTTTTCTCTATTGGATGATGATTGGCAATCTTCTATGTTTGTGATAAAAGATTGCTGTTTCAGCACAAGGTAGTAGTCTAGCATCTGTCTCAAACCAATTCCCTCGTCAAAAAAATGGTGCATTAAATGCGATAATTGGTATATGAGATTGAAACTGGGAGTTGGAACAGGGATTGTTCCTGCTTTATTAGGTAAACAGATTGTGTTATGGCATTGTTGGAACATTTGATTGTCTGCCCAATGCTGGATGCGACGATTATATATAGGATTGTTTTTGGCTGCAGGGATAAAATGCATTTCAACAGAAACATCCTTAAAAACGGGGAAATCTATATGCTGATAACGCATTTTTGTTTGAGGAAAAATCTTCCTAACATAATCTATTATAATTTTGCGCCGTTCTTTTATGCTTGTCAATTCTTTTTTCATCACAAACACGTCAATATCGCCAGATGTGCGTGCATAAGGGTTTGAGTATAGAATGGCATTACCCTGTCCTTTTAATATACAACTACAAAAACCGTCTTCCTTCAGCCTTTCTATGAGTCTTACGCAACACTCATTTACATGAATGTTGCGAGTCCGTATTTTCTCACTCAAGGCATACCATTTCATAAAAATAGGCTTGGGAATATCAACACCTTCTTTTTTCAGTCTTTCAATACCACAATATCCGACTCCCGTCAAAGCCTGTTGTCGCATAAAAGCAAACAAAGCATCCCAATCTATATTATGTATAGAAGCAGGAATTGGTAAATAGTCGTCAAGACAATAGCGTATAAATTCGAAGTATGGATTAAATTTATTTGTCATTATTGACGAGTAGACGTTTTCATCTTATGTTATTTACAATGCCCATTATTTACTATGGTCATATTTTTTACCATAGAATTTTGCGTTCAAAAAATCTTTTATCTTCTCGATCCAATTCTCATTCCCCAACTGAACAAATCCTATTTCTTTGTATTGTATATGATTATGTTCTATCCACACATCAAGGAGCAACTCGCTAACTCTTCCGAATAACCTTGCATCATAAGGAGATAGGTTGTCTGTATTAACCTCTTTTTCTAAATGGAACAAAATAGTAAACAACCAAGTACAATATTGGTCAAATATGTCTTTCTTCATGATACACATATTAAACATATGTGCATAAGAACGCTGCATTACTTTGTCAAACTCTTTCTGATACTCAGGGTATTGTACTTTGATTATTTCTCTTGTTAGTTCCAAATGTTCTATATCATGGGTATGCTTATAATGTGAAGCCAACGACTCTATATAATATCGTCTTTTTTTAGGCAAAATAACATTGTATTTATTGCACAAATTGTTAACCTCTTCTGTCTTAAGGATACATGCAAATTTCGATTTTCTTTTTTTCTTTAAACAAAAATGACGGCGGTAATGAACCAGTCCTACATAATCAACATGAAGATTTTTCCATGCCCAATACATCGCTGTCAATTCGCAAAAAAAAGGGTTCCGACTTGAGATGTTCTCTCCCTCGTCATCCCTTTGATACCCAAAATCATCATCGCACAATGTGCTACCTACCATCACAGGAAGATATATGTCATCTTGTGGCATGTGATATTTCTTATGAGTGGCAATAAGTATCTTTATGTTCATTTATAGTTCTTTTTTATCACTTATTTTATCAAGATATATGGCATATTTTATGAAAAAAATCAAAAACTATTATTCCTCATTAGTAGGGAAATTTCAAACTTACAATAGGGTGAGTCTCTCTTCTGTCTTCTGGAGGAAGTTTCATATAATTACCATATATGATAGTCAAATAATCATGTGTATTGTTCGGCAAATTTACCTCATTCCCTTCAAACAATCCTTTGCTATACGGGAAAAATACTTCTCTCTTTAACATTTCCCCTCCATATCTCTTCAGCCCCGTCGGAACTGTTACGTATTTTGATGTTTTGTTTACATTGTGTCGAGAAACGAATCTATCGAACCATAAGCACCAAGTCTTGTGCGGAATCAGAGAGAAAAGCAAACCTGCAACTTGACGTATATAATAATATATAAATAATGAAGGAGTTGAAGTCATTACACGTTTCTGCAAAGGGTTCGGGAATCTAAATTCTTGTGATGTTATAGATGCGACTCTCATAAGATTGGCAACGAATGTGTCAAACTTCCGAACTAAAAAACTGTCTGACACATTATCTATAATAAAGACATCTATAAAAATACAGTTGTTATATGGAAAGTTCATTTCCTCCAGCATCACATACTCTGTCCCTTTATAGTATATCTTGCTAAGTAGTTGTTTAGAGTCTTTATTCTCATAATTTGGTGCTTCTAAAATATACTTATCGCCTAACAACTGCTGGAAGTTTCTCTTGAACACCTCCCATTCATCACGAGTCATTCCTATATCAAAATCATCATCCCAAGGAATAAAACCATTATGGCGAACTGCACCTAAAGCCGAGCCACCAACCAAAGTACAACCAATATCCAAAGCCCTGCATGCGCTCATTATATCAATATACATCCCCAAAAGAACATTCTGCAATGTTTGGCGTTCATCATCTGTTATCCGCCTTAACATTTGCAACTTGTTCCCATGGCTTGCCATGATATTTTTGATATTCTTAATCATTATTGTATAGACTTCGATAATAGTCCTATTTAATTATTTATTTCCAATAATACTTGTTAAAATTATGCGTTTCTCTTTCGTTTTCAGGTGGCAACTTCATATAATCCCCGAAAAGACTTTTGAGGTTTGCGTCATATCCAGACATTACATAAAATTCCGCATCCTCGAATTTGTGCAATTCAAAACTCTCCATATTTTTCTTTGGTTGCCACTCTCGTATTCCATAGTGCGGTGTGGCAAAAAAATACTCGGAAACATTATAATCGTACATCCTTCTTATATGCCGAATTTCGATAAAAGGATCATGACGTATCAATAAACTTCCTATTTTCTTAATGCCGAACTTTATTTTCTCTACCAAAGTTCTGCCTTTCTTGATATTAGTCCAAGAAGATAACCTAACTCCATACCAATATGCTTTATGAAGAGCCTTTTGGGATTTCTTTATGTGTTTGTATGCTTTTTGAGAATCGGACGGCAATCCATCGCATGGAAGAATGTCAATCCACACTCCAACTTCTTCAGACACCCAAGGTCTAATTCCTGTATCCACCATAGTGCGAGTCATATCACAAACACGAGCATGCGAAAACATCACATTCTTTTCCTTGCCCTCTTTGGTGTCATGGCAGAACATTTTATAGCCTTTGTTTGATGTATATGTCTGAACCAATTTATCGTAATCTGGTCGTGGCAATTGAATGTCAATGTCGTCATCCCACGGAATAAATCCGTTGTGCCGTATCGCCCCAAGCAATGTTCCTCCACTCAAAGAATATCTAATGCCATTCTTCACACAAAACTCGTGAACATTTTTAAGAATGTCCAAACTCACCTGCTGGACTTCTTTTGTTGTCATTTCCCTCATATCGTTCTATTTTTTATTGGCAGCCTCTTCAATGGTTGCCTGCATTTTTTCTCTCATTGTGCCAGCAAGCCACCATCCCAATTTCTCTAATTTTTCAGTCGAGAACACAGATTTTGTCACCACATTAAATCCTGCTTTCTCTGCATCGCTCGGCAGGTCTATCACGACTTTCCGTCCTCCGATAGATGCTATCATTTCCGCCAAATCCTTAACGCTTATGTTGGATGTTGCATCGGCAATATTGTATGCATGCCCACTTTCGCCTTTCAGCAGAATATGCAACAGTGCCGCTACACAGTCCACCACATAACACCACGAGCGAAACTGCTCGCCTGTACTTTTCATCACGATGTCCTCGCCCCTCAGCACGTTGCGGATGAACTGAGCATACACCCTGCTATCCGCCTCCGTGAAGTGCGGTCCATAGACATGGCACGGTCTTGCAATGACCACGTCTGCCCCATATTCTGCGACATACGCCACACAAAGAGTTTCCGCAGCTCTCTTCGATGAAGGATAGCAAGCGCGCGGAGTGGCACAATTAACATATCCGCTATAATCCTCAGAGAAAACTCTTCCGTCGCCCTCTCCATACACTTCGCCTGAAGATACATAAAGAAAACGTTTCATTGCATGCTTAAGTCCATATTCTATGAGGTTGGATACTCCATCAATATTGCCTTTCATCACCTCTACTGGCTTGTTTGCAAAGAAAGTGGGGCTGGCGTTGCTTGCTGCATGAATGATGTAGTCGAATGGTATTTCACTCACCAAAGGCATCACCACATCATGGCATATAAAATGAAAACAAGGGTCATCAGCAAAATCCACAAAACGTGCTTTTGCCCTATCCTTGTTGCGACCAGAGGCGTAAACATGATAGTCTTTCTTAGTATTACGCATAAGAACCTCTACAAGACAACCACCAATCAGCCCTGTTGCTCCAGTCACAAGAATGTTGCACCCGGAAAGCCTTTCCCATGGCAGGTATGCACTGAAAATGTGCAGGATGTCCTTTCTATATGTGTTTGCTATTTCAGCCATGATTCTTTTGATGTATGCATGAGCGCCTTTATCATTTCCAGGTCTTCTACAGTAGTAATCTTAATGTTTTTTTCCGACCCTGGCACGATATGCATCACTATGTCTGTGCCAAGTTCTGCAATCAGTGTGCATGATGCGACGGAGTCGGTAATGCCTTTCTCTTTAGCCTCTTCATGCACCTTGATGATATTGCCCAAACGGAATGTCTGTGGAGTCTGGGTTCGTATCAATGTATCTCTCGGAATACTGCTCGTAGTCGTAAAGCCATCCTCACTCTCAAGTATCGCCTCACGGCACTGTATGCCTGTGATAGCATATCCGTATGCCTTGCAAATCGCAATATTCGATGAGATAATCTCTTGGGAAAGCAGCGGACGCACGGAGTCGTGTATCAGCACCAAATCCTCATCTCCACACCCTGCATCTTTCAATCCGTAAATGCCATTGTGGATTGATTCCATGCCACTATTTCCTCCTTGGAAAATCCAGTTCAGTTTCTTAATACAGAACTGGTTAGCATAACTCTGAAGCACAGTCTCCCAGCCTCTCAAACAAACTACCGCAATAGCATCTATGTCGGGATGTCTCTCAAAAGCCTGCATCGTCATGATGATTACAGGAGCACCATCCACGTGCATAAACTGCTTGGGGATGTCCTGTCCCATACGATTGCCAGAACCACCAGCAATAATTAGTCCAATGTTCATATAAATATCTGATTGTTTTTATGTTCGTTTTATCCAAGAGTACTACACTAAGAAATACTGCAGTCCTCCATTAGAAGTACTGCAATCCTCCTAAGGAAGTACTCCAGTACTCCTAAAGGAGGACTGGCCATAAAACATCATTATTATTTAACCAGATACAATCCTCCATTCTGCCCTGTATAGAGTATCATTTTATTTCGGTAGAAATCTATATCTTCTGGTTCGTTAGTTGTAATGTATGTCAAGTCAATAGTTTTCACAAGTTTTCGCTTCTTTAAATCTATCACTTGGATAGCCCTTGCTGCGTTAAACTGTCCTCGTGATGTTTCTTGCAGTCCTGTGACAATATACAAATATTTACCAATTATCTTACCCCCTTGTGTTCCACTGGCAAAATCAACAATGAAAGAATCTATACAGTCTTTTTCTGACAGATTTATATTCACACCTTCCGACAAATCAGGCAATCTATATTTAGAAATCTTCACCTTAGCGCTGTTTTTATCTCCTTTGGGCGGCGTTTGACGAGCGATAGCATAAATCCATTTTCCCTCTTTGTCTACTATCCAAGACTGCACAAATACCGCCTTCCCTTTATTCTGCGCCTGTATTGTTTGTACCAGTGTACTAACCGTATCATTTATGCACTCTACAAAACATCTACTTGGTAAATTGTATTCCGAGATGTATATGACAGGGCAACTTCCGCCATTCGCTTTCTCTTTCCCGAAACAAGCAGCATTCACATGGTTTTTTTTTCCTGCTGAAGCCAACGAAAAAACTTTCGTTACTTCGCCTGTTTTCAAATTAAAAACCCTACAACTTCCTCCGTCATTGAAAAGATACGCTTCATCGCCCCATATCGCCATCCCTTGAGCGGATTTCCCTTTGTATATACCAACAATAGGATAGAGCATCTGAGCGTGGCAAACAGAAAAAGAAAAAAAGATGATGTATAGAATAAAATGTTTCATCGTCTACGCAAATTTTCAGGCATGTGAATATTGCGGTATTGTTTTCCAAAAAATAGTCTTATTCTGAACTTTAGCCGTCGAATAGACAAATATAGAGAACTTGCGTAATTGGCTGAACGCCATTCTTGTATATAATTCTTTCCAAAAATTTTGTCTTTTTTTTGGGCAAGCAAATAATAGATAAATAACGACTGATTCTTAATGAATTGGTCAAACTCTTTTAAATGTTCATTCCCATAACTTGAATACTCCTTGGTAAGGTAGAAATTGTAAATGACGGATAATCTTGATCGCAATTTTTCTATCATATAGGATTTTGCAACAGTATGGATGCTTTGTTCAATATTAGCAAAATATTGTACCATCGATTTACCCACAATAATTCGCTTATCAAAAGATGATTTCATAACTATAGGATCAAATGTCTGTCCTTCTCTTCCCAATAAATAATGATATAAAATATAAGGGAAATACGACACGCTCTCTACCTTGTACATCGGCATAAATATCCATTCATCGTCCGTATAAGATATTCCTTCCGTCTGATGGTAATTGATGGCTTTCAAAATGTCTGTTTTATAGGTTATACCATGATGCCAAATCCATTCTATCATTGGTTTGGGTATGTCTTGCAATGTAAAAGTATTGTTCGTAGGCAGGTTAAAAGTGTAAGATTCAGTGATTGCATCATTCTCATCCACCGTCACAAAATCATTTAGGACTAAATCAATGTCTTTATCCTGCAAATAATCTATGAATTTATCTAACACATTCACAACAAAACAATCATCTGCATCCAGAACCTTCACATATTTGCCTGTAACCTCTTTCAACCCCCTGTTGATGCATGAGCCATAGTTCCCATTTCCCTTGTCTATGACTTTAAATGTTTGTGGATATATTGTCTCATATTCATGAGCAATCTGCAAGGATGAGTCTTTTGAGCCATCGTTGATTACCAATACTTCAAGGCTCGCCATATTCATATCAGAAACAATAAGTGAATTCAAACACTTATGGAGATAATTCTCCATATTGTATGTCGGAACAATTATAGATAAAACCTTCATTGCTTTCGTATTATACTATTTAATGTTTCCGTCAGAATAATTCATTTTTTGCTTGAAGAGTGGACTTTGTTTCGTCCCTGAAATACAAGAATTAGAAGCCACCAAACAATAAGTTGTTTTATAGTTTTATGTATTGTAAAACTCTCAAAAAATTTATTAGAAAAAAAAGATAAAAAGCATGCTGCTGGCATGTATGATGCAAAAAATAACATCCATAAGTCTAAACGTCCATTATGCCAGAACTTTGAGGTTATCACTTTCCGATAAAAAAAAGATGCAATAAACGCCATAAGCCCAGTACACAAAATAGCCCCAATATATCCAAAATCAAGAATGAAATTATAATAGGTTGTGTATACATTACCTAACGGATATACCCCATGCCTATTAAAACTCAAATCGGGACTAAAGCGTTTTACAATCTCTTTTTCTGCCCCACGTCGTTCTATTAGTCTATCGTACATCCCACATAACGTATATTGAGCAAACAGATCTGTTTCATTTCCTTGTTTGAAAGGTTGTTGTATATAGTCATCCAAATTTTTTATTTCTGCTCCACAATAAATGGCAAATAACATTGATGTTGCTTGAGTTGTATCACTTTGTTTTCTTCCAATGGCATAACCAATTTCTGCAAAGCAAAGAATGAAAATAAAACCTATGGACAGGATCGTTATCGTGATTTTTCTCGGAAATAATCCCCCTTTCCACCCTATTTTGTATTGATAGTTTATATATAAGAAAGTAAAAAAAGATAACAAACCATATAACATATCTGTGCGTCCGCCCGATAATAGTGTACCAATAATGGTTGTGACAAAATTTAATGTAAGAAGAATTTTTTGCGAATTGTATTTCTTGGATTTGAATATGTAATATGGTAATAATATGCTCCATAATTGATATGCTGCCATGCATATAAAGTACAAATTTACAATATAATATGGAAGTTGGACAAATGTATGTTCAAATTTCTTTTCATTATTTATTTCCACCAATGCTTCACTTAAACTATCTGTTCCTACATATTTCTTTTTGGCTGCAGCAAACATCGCATATGCGAATAACTGAAAGAAAAAAAAGAGTATTAGTTTTTTATTGCTTATAGGTTTGCAATTGTAGTTTATCGTATTTAACTTTATTTGTGTAAATAGTCGTTCATGCTTTTTATAATCCCACAACTCAATGCCAAAGAAAGTTAATGCCCCACCGATTATAATAAATGCGGTCATAGAAGACATTTTGTTTAATCCCCATTCTTCTTTCCAACACAGTGCGACACATGAACAAATTAAAAATCCGCTTACATATAAAACAGTTGGTCGTGATATGTTTCTTCCTAAATTATAATACGCAACAATTAAAATTGCCAATAAAGAAATTGTAATAATCTCTATCATAAAACATTTCACTTTTAATTATAATGTCTGATGAGCAGAGAAAAATTGAAAACAATCTCTGTCATATTCTATACAGTATTTATAGTTTCTTTTCTACCATCTGTTTCAGTTCATGGTAACTCTCATCTTTTGCCATGATACTGAAACCCGTATATACGATAATGCCGACGAGACTCCCAATCAAAAATTTCACCCATGCATTCTCAAACAGCATAATAATAAAATATACAACGATGGCCATCAATATTGACCTAACAATAATGGGAAGCAACGCTTTCATTTGAGCCATAAAACCATATTGCAAAAGTTTCTTTGTATAATAACAATTGAATACGAAAGCAATAAAACAATAAATAGACCTCCCAATGCACATCCATATAAGCCCCCAAGGAATGCTTGCTATTAGAATAAGAAATGCTATAGGCTTTTTTATGAGTTCTAATTTCAACACAAGGTCTGACCGCCCTTTGACATATAGTAAATTGAGATTTATATGTGTCAAAGGATTAAACATCCCTCCAATACAGATTATTTGTAGAATAGGTACACATGGAAGCCATATCCGTCCAACCAATGCTTCAATCATCGGCTCAGCCAGCGTTATCATCAGCCACAATATCGGATAGAGCAGAAACATCGGTGCAGTCAGCATTTTTTGATATGTCGACACTAATTTCTTATTATCGTCTTGTAATGATGATAAGATTGGATAATTTACTTTTACAACCATTTCCTGTACCGTACGTGTAGGCAAGTTTGCAAAATGTTCGCCACGATTGAAAAATCCCGTATCTGATGCATTTAACACCTTGCCAATCACCAATGTGTATACATTGTTGTATATAGTGTTTATCATGCCAGAACACAATAATTTTGACCCAAAAGAGAACAATTGGCTAAATGAATTATAGGAAAAAGAACATATCGGTTTCCAACGAGAAAATGTCCATAAAATAATGGCACGGATAAAAGCAGAGCATATCCCTTGAAATACTAACGCCCACACCCCCCATCCTTGATATGCAAGGAGTATTGCTATAAAACCCGCTATAATTGTTGATGAAATGTCTGCAATGGCTTGAAGTCTAAAGTTTAAATTTATTGTTAGCCTCGCAGTCTGAACAATCGTAAGTCCATTTATGATCAGTGATATAGTTACAATACGAGTTACGGAGCATAAAATCGGCATAGAATAGAACTCTGCAATCCACGGTGCAGCAATGAAGAAGGCTGCATATAGCAACAAAGAAATCCCAATATTAAAATAAAATGCCGTGGAGTAATCCGTTTCACTCCTTTCCTTCTTCTGAATCAACGCACTTGCAAAACCGCTGTCAAGGAAAGTTTGAGCAATAGCGATAAAGATTGCCAACATAGCAATAATGCCATAGTCCTCAGGCATAAGCCGACGAGCCAACACAATACTAATGACAAACTGAGATGCCTGCATTGCCAAACGAGAGACACCCACCCATGCCATTCCTGCTGTAGCCTTTCTTTTTATGGAAGGTTGAGTCTCCATTTATTAGAGGTATTCTTTATATGATTTCTCTGTATCAAATATAATGCCTCCATGTATAGATGTTCCAATTACATATTTATGATAATCACCGTAAGCCTTTGTCAGTAGTTCATCATAATCTATTGGTGCAGGCATTGACATAAACTCAAATGGTAAATATACAATGTCCCTATACCAAGAACGTTTTCTTATATAATTATTTTTATAGAAAGGTACTAACACTACATTTTCTGTTTCTGTATTATTATAGGACTGAGATAAAATCTCAGACTTTTTATAAATTGCCTCATAGTCGCAGAAAGAGCATGAAGGCCAAATCTTATATAACATATGAACTAATAAATCACGTCCCATTGCAAAGATGTTTTTTCGTAGACGAAATTTATAATAAATAGTTTGAGAGGCTCGCTTCTTATACTGCTTACGCAATTTTTCCATGCTTTTTAAATAATTTTCCCTCTCAGACATATCGTTTGGTACATTGTCCAAAGGGAAAATATCTAAAAAAATACCTTGGTTAAAATGCCTTCCTGTATCATATTCGCTCTTCAATATACCAGTTGTTTCACTATTTCTTAATTGTATATGGCCTCTTAAAGTTCCTTTATCTGTGTATTCTGTTTGAAAAAAATAAGGATGATGAAATTCTTCATTGCCTATCTCGCATAGTTTATTATAATCTTTTCTAAACATCATTACATCAATGTCATCGTCCCATGGGATTATGCCTTGGTGCCGCACGGCTCCAAGAAGACTCCCTCCATCAAGATAAAATGTTATATTATATTTAGTGCATACTCGTGCAAATTCCTTGAGCAAATCCAATTCCACAGCCCATATTTTTTTCATTTGGGTTGATACTTTGTAACCACATCTTTCTTCTTCCTCAAAGAATTGGTCTGGAAATGTGCAGTTTAATCTAACCATTATTTGATATTATAACATTTAGTAGAAAAAATGCTTTGTTGCAGTTAAAAATTTATGTCACATTTTAAAGTAGTTACCCCATGCGCTTGTATGTATTATATGTTCAAATGATCTTTTCGATGTCCTCCACATGAATAGATGTTTTGGCGGCTCCGAGGAAGTCGATGTTTATGACAAGTTCTGTTTGCTTGTCATCTTCCTCAACAAAACCTTCGAAGCCAGTGAAAGGACCGCGTGTGACACGGATGCGATCTCCCTGTTTTATGGGGATATTTGTAAAACAGACAGGTGAGTTGGCGTGGTAGAGCATGAATTGAAGGGTCGCTATCTGTTCGTCGGGAACGATAGCCATGGGGCGACGACCAAATTTGTTGGGCTTGCCAGCCTTGTTGGTTAGGAATACAGGGATAGAGGGGCATGTCTTGAGTATTTGGATGCGTTCCTCTTCCGTTGCCTTTATGAACACAATGCCCGAAATGACGACTCGAGAGACTGTGCGTCGGTGGCGATTGGCATATCTGCGGATTTCTTTTTGACTTGCTACATAGGCTTCGTATCCAAGTTTCTGAACCTGTTGGCAGCAGTGTTCCTCTGTGTGCTGTTTCACTATGGCAATATACCATTTACGTTTTGGCACGCCTCCGGCATTCGGTTGGCGCATATCAGTACCTACCGCTACTGTTTCAGAATCGCCTGTATATTCAAGAGAGTCCGACATAATTTTTGCAAAGATACGATAAAAATAAAAAAGGACAAAATATGTTCTGTAAAAAAGGTTTGTATGTGTAAACTGCCTGAAAAAGTGAGGTTTTCTTTTGGGTACTCTGTTTTTTTGTGTTATCTTTGCAACATTAAATGTAACAAAAAACGTAATTATGGATAAAGAACTTATTGAGAAATGTACGGCAGAGGCGCAGAAGTGGCTGTCGCCGTCGTTTGATGCAGAGACACAGGCTGAAGTGAAGGCGATGCTGGAGGCTGAGGATAAGTCGGCTCTTATTGATGCTTTCTATCAGAATTTGGAGTTTGGAACGGGTGGTCTGCGTGGCATCATGGGTGCTGGTACGAACCGCATGAACAAGTACATCGTGGGCATGGCTACTCAGGGCTTTGCCAACTATATCAACAAGGCATTTGCTGGTAAGGAGGGTATCTCCGTTGTGGTGGGGCATGACTGCCGCAACAATTCCCGACTGTTTGCTGAGACTGTGGCTGACATTTTCAGTGCTAATGGCATAAAGGTGTATCTGTTTGAGAGTCTGCGTCCTACGCCTGAGATTTCATTCGCTATCCGTCAGTTGGGTGCACAGGCAGGTGTGAATATCACTGCGAGCCATAACCCTCGTGAGTATAACGGATATAAGGCATACTGGGACGATGGTGCTCAGGTGCTTGCTCCGCACGACACGGGCATCATTGAGGAGGTGAACAAGGTGACTATCGACCAAGTGAAGTTTGAGCCTAACGATGACTTGATACAGATTATCGGCGGAGAGATGGACATTGACTATCTGAATGCTGTGCATGAGGCGTTGATTGACCAAGAGGTTATCAACCGTCAGAAGGACCTCTGCATCGTATATTCTCCGCTGCATGGCACAGGGCGTGTCATCATCCCTGCGGCGTTGCGTTCTTGGGGATTTAGGAATATCAACGTGGTGAAGGAGCAGATGGTGATTGACGGCAATTTCCCGACAGTCGTTTCTCCTAACCCTGAGAATTCGGAGGCTATGACTTTGGGCATGAAGTTGGGCGACAAACTGAATGCTGACCTCGTGCTGGCTTCTGACCCTGATGCCGACCGCCTCGCTGTGGTGTGTCGCGACCCTAAGGGCGAGTGGTGTATTCTCAATGGTAATCAGACGGCTCTGATGTTGTCTTACTATATCATTGAGAACAAGAATAAACTCGGTCAGTTGAAGGGCAATGAGTTTATGGTGAAGACTATCGTTACGACTGAGACAATCGCTGAGATTGCAAAGCGTAACAATGTGGAAATCCGTGATGTATATACTGGTTTCAAGTGGATTGCTCGTGAAATCCGTCTTGACGAGGGCAAGAAGAAGTACATTGGCGGTGGCGAGGAGAGTTTCGGCTATCTGCCATTCGACAAGGTGCGTGACAAGGACAGCCCTGCATCTATCTGTCTGCTCTGCGAAATCGCTGCGTGGGCGAAGGATAACGGCATGACTCTCTATGACTTGCTGATGAAGATTTATCTTGATTATGGCTTCTCATATCAGGATGCTGTGTCTGTGACAAAGCCGGGCAAGTCGGGTGCTGACGAGATTAAGCAGATGATGGAGGACTTCCGCAAGACTCCTCCTGCACAATTGGGTGGCAGCCCTGTGGTGTGCGTGAAGGACTACAAGACATTGAAGATGGTGTGCAACGGCAAGGAGAGCGACCTCAATATGCCTGACACAAGCAATGTTCTTCAGTGGTTCACTGAGGATGGCACAAAAATCTCTGTTCGTCCATCAGGCACTGAGCCTAAGATTAAGTTCTATGTGGAAGTGAAGGGAGAAATGGCATGTCCTAACTGCTATCAGTCGGCTGTGGCTGAGGCGAAGAAGAAGGTGGATGCTATAAAGAAGGACTTGGGGCTGTAAGGTTATATAGGTTGAAATAGGAAAGAAATAGAAAAAAGCGTAAGACTTTTTGAGAGGTCTTACGCTTTTTATTGTACTTGTCGCTTTTTATCTGTGCTTTCTGCTTTTTATGATGCTTATTTCTATTTATCCGCCTATCTTATTCTATCATAGTAAATAACATCTCTCCCCTTTATATTTCTTCCTCCGTGAAAGACATCCATTCGCCTGTTGTAGGATGCCGAAATCCGATGCTTTCTGCATGAAGATAGAGGCGGTCGGATGGTGTTCCGTAGAGAATATCTCCCTTTATGGGGCGACCGAGACCATCGGGATGGGCGCAATGGATGCGCAGTTGGTGTGTGCGACCTGTCTCTGGATATAGTTCCACTCTGTTGTCGCCTTTTAATATATAATGTGTAAGCGAGGGCTTCCCGTATTGATAGTTTACCACTTGGCGTGGCGAGTCAAAAGGATTGCGGGAGAGAGGTAGGGAAATGTCCCCACTTTCGGGCTTTGCGTTGGCTTGAGAAGGGTCTGAAGGCTCTAATATGGCGATGTACTTTTTCTTGATTTCATGCTTGTAAAACTGCATCTGCAAATCTCTACACACGGCGGCGTTTTTGGCTACGAGCAATAGTCCCGATGTGTCCATGTCGAGGCGATGAACAAGGCGATATTCTGGATTGATAGTGAGCAAATAGGCACTTAGCGATTGCTCTTTTAGGTCTCTGTTGGGTACGGAGAGCAATCCCGAAGGCTTGTACACGACTATCAGGTCGTCATCTTCATATATGAACCGCACTTGCTTGAGTTTCTCTCGTACACGGGCAAAGAGCGGATTTTCCTCAACATCAAGCCCTTGCATCATGTAGGTGAGCAATGGGAAACATTTGTGTTGGCATGAAGGGTAGAAGTTCCCTTCCACACGCATATCGTTCTGCTTTGAAGGGCCTACCCAGAACTCTGCCATGCTCAGAGGTTTTAGATTGTGCAGATAAGCATACTGGAGCAGTTTGGGCGCGCAGCATTCGCCTGTACCGCCGGGAGGGATGCCTATGTTTGCCTTTGGCTTGTCGGGCGTGCGACCAGTCTTGTATTCTATGTATTCTTCTTCGGAAAATGGCGACTTGACATTCTCGAAAATCTCTATCAAATCTTTGGTTTCCTTGTTGGCATTCAGCATTCGGAATTGGCGGAAAGTCCACATCAGCAAGGCGTTGGACTTTTCTTTTCTGATGGCTTTCAGCGTTACTTTCTCTTCCTCGTCGTCGCTCTGCTTTATCTTTTCCGTCAGTTCCACAATACTCTTTTCTTCCTCTTTGAAATATCCGTTCTGCAAGTCATAGACGGGTGGCACAAAGCCTTCGTGATGGTAAGAGCCATTGTAAATGCCCGAAAAAGCACGAAGATAATAGCGGCTACCCTCATACTCTACCACAAGCACACCGAACATCTTGCCCTCTGTTGGACGCATTTCAGGAGTGTTGTAGCAATGCTCAATCACCTCCTTCGCTGCTATTTTGCAAAGAGGGTGTGGCGTATAACAAAAGGGATATGTGAACTGCTTAGGAGACGGTATGCCGTCTGCCTCTTTGGGGAATGGGTGCAGCATCATCTGTTTCAATGGCGATGAAGACATCATTTAGAAACCTCAACTCTTTGCGTTGGAGCAAGTTCCATATTGCGTTTGTCCACCTGTGTAACAACCTTTGCCGCGAGGCTCATAAAGGCAATGCCTTCTGGAGAAGCGGGATTTAATACCGCTGGTTCGCCGTGGTCGCCGTTCTCTCTAATGGATTGAACAAGAGGGATTTGGGCAAGGAGAGGAACGTGCAGTTCTTCTGCAAGGTTCTTCCCTCCGTCCTTTCCGAAGATGTAGTATTTGTTCTCTGGCAGTTCCGCAGGAGTAAACCATGCCATGTTCTCCACCAGTCCGAGAATAGGGATGTTCACCTTGTCATTCGTGTACATATTTACACCCTTGCGAGCATCGGCAAGTGCCACCTCCTGCGGCGTTGTGACAATGACAGCCCCTGTGATGCCAAGTGTCTGAATAAGTGTAAGATGAATGTCGCTCGTACCCGGAGGAGTGTCTAGAATGAAGTAGTCGAGTTCGCCCCATTGAGCATCGGAAATCAACTGCTTCAGTGCACCGCAAGCCATGCCTCCACGCCACAATGCTGCTTGGTCAGGGTCGATGAAAAAGCCGATAGACAGGAGTTTCACACCGTATTTCTCAACAGGAATGATGAGGTCTCTGCCGTCAATCGTCTCTGCGTATGGGCGTGCATCCTCCACGTTGAACATCTTCGGCATTGATGGCCCAAAAATGTCAGTGTCAAGCAGTCCCACACGATAGCCGAGTTTTGCCAATCCAACAGCGAGATTTGCGGTAACAGTAGATTTTCCCACACCTCCTTTGCCCGAACTCACAGCGATGATATTCTTCACGTTAGGCAACAGTTTGTCTGGCTCAGGAGGAAGTGCCGTCCTTGACTTTGTGCCGATAGTCACTTCCACATCGGGATGCACAAAGGTCTTTATAGCCGCCTCGGCAGCCTTCACCACCGACTTCATAAAGGGGGCGGTAGCCTTCTCGAAGATGAGTGAGAACGACACCTTCATGCCGTCTATCCGCAGGTCATCTTCCAGCATCTCATTCTCCATTATGTTTTTGCCGTTGCCCGGATAGCGAACCGTGGCAAGGGCATCGTGTATCAGTTTGGGATATAGTGTCATTTTCCTGTCTTTTTAGTTGAAACAACCTGATGATTATATGAGCGATAGCCATCTACGGGGATTTCAATGTCTGGCTCAACCAATGCTCCCTCATGTGGCAGACGGAACTTTATGTATTTGATTGGTATTCCACGTTCCAGCCACATGCCCTCGTAGTACGTGCGTATGTCAGTAAGTGATGAGTCAATGCTTTGTTCTGCGTATAGGTCAAAGGTGCAATGCTCCATTGGCAACGCATTCTTCTCCACCATATATTTAGTATATGTGGCGAGGAAATTCGAGTCGGTCTTCACATTTATTATTCCTCCGTCAATGAGAAAGCGCCTGTACCGTTCCATAAAATATGTAGAGGTCAGTCGTTTTGTCGCCTTCTTCATCTGTGGGTCAGAAAAAGTCAGCCATAGTTCTGCCACTTCGTTAGGGGCAAACAGACCGTCTATGCACTCAATGTTTGTCCGCAGGAACGCAACATTCTTCAGTCCTTCTTCAATGGCTGTCTGTGCGCCGTGCCACATTCTCGCACCCTTAATGTCTACCCCTATGAAATTCTTCTCAGGAAATCTCCTCGCCAGTCCTATGGTATATTCTCCTCGCCCACACCCCAACTCAAGCACAATGTCGTTGCTGTTCTTGAAAAACTCCTTTCCCCAGTTGCCACGCAGAGCAAATCCTTCTTTCTGCAACTGCCAGAAAGGGCATTCCACCACAAATGGGTTTTCAGCCATGTCGGCAAATTTCGCAAGTTTCCCTTTTCCCATAGTCTATGCCAGTTCCAGTCCTAATTCTTCTTTCAGTTTTTTCAGTGGTTCGCTTTGCTCCAGCATCATGTTTAACTGCTCCACTTTGCTGAACGCACGCTGTCTGTCAGTCGCTTCGCGCATTCTGACCGACATTGTTATGCCGCTATTGCTCAAACGGTTGCGTAGAAATCCGTCAATGAGCGGACTCTTCTTGTTCAGTTCGTTCATTATGGCAGGGTTATCCACAATCACACAAAATGTGCTGTCTCCTTCCTTCCATTCAATGTCCATGTTTCTCATCTGCAACGACAAAGCCATTTCCTCTTGTGGCAGACCCTCAGCATATGCACGCCATGCTACCGTCAGGCTCATTTTGTCAATAGGCTTGTTCTGTTGCGGTAGCACGGATGCAGCCTGTGCTGGTTGGCTTTCTGTCGGTTTCTGCGTTGTATCCTCTTGAAGAGGTCGTCTTATAGAGAAACTTTTAGGACGAGCCGCTGTCGATGACGCTGCAGGGGTGTGCGTCTGCCTTGCTGGTGCATTCTCCGCAGTTCTATTCAGTTGTGGTTGAGGCGTTGCCTCTCCCTCATGCGCTGTGTTTGTTGGTGCAGCAGGATTGTTGTTTGCCTGCTTTGCCTCGGCAGCAGATGCTGTTCCGCCTTGCTGCTTGTTAAATATCGGTTTAAGAATCTTCGTAGGGCCAAGCCCCGACGAAGCCCCGTCATCGGAGGAGAGTTGCGCCGTCTCGATGAGGGTCAGTTCCACCAGCAGCCTTTTGTTTTGGCTCTGTTTGTAGTTCAAGTCGCATGTGTTCGTCAGTTTCATTGCACGGAACAGGAACTGCGGAGTGCATCGTTGCGCTTGCTCCTTATACTTGTTCCTCACCTCCTCGCTTGCCTCTATCAGCCCCACGGTCTGTGCATCGCGACTTACCAAAAGATTGCGGAAGTGGCTTGACAAGCCAGTAATGAAATGCTGCCCTTCAAAGCCTTTCGACAGTATCTCATTGAATGTCAGAATGCACTCCGTTATCTTCCCTCCCAAGAAATAGTCGGTCAGGCGGAAGTAATAATCATAGTCAAGCACATTCAGATTGGCGATTGTCTGCTTGTATGTGATGTTGTTTCCACAGAACGATGCCACTTGGTCAAAGATAGATAGTGCGTCACGCATGCCTCCGTCCGCCTTCTGGGCTATAACATTCAGCGCAGCCTCCTCAGCCGTAATGCCTTCTTTGTCTGCCACATTCTTCAAGTGATAGACAATGTTATCCACCGACATGCGGTTGAAGTCGTATATCTGACAACGAGACAAAATCGTAGGCAGCAACTTGTGCTTCTCCGTAGTGGCGAGGATGAAAATTGCATGGTGCGGAGGCTCTTCCAGTGTCTTTAGGAAAGCGTTGAACGCCGCTTGCGACAGCATGTGCACCTCATCGATGATGAATACCTTATATTTTCCAATCTGCGGCGGAATGCGCACTTGCTCAATTAACTGGCGGATGTCCTCTACCGAGTTGTTTGACGCAGCATCCAACTCATGAATGTTGTACGACCGCTGCTCATTGAATGCCTTGCACGACTCGCACTCTCCGCATGCCTCACCATTTTCCCGAGGCGACAGACAGTTTATCGTCTTGGCAAAAATCCTTGCGCAGGTCGTCTTTCCCACACCTCGAGGACCGCAGAACAAATAGGCATGAGCCAGCCTTCCGCTGCTGATGGCATTCTTCAGTGTTGTGGTCAGCGCCTCCTGCCCCACCACCGTGTCGAATGTCATGGGGCGGTATTTGCGAGCCGAAACAATATAGTTTTCCATGTTGCTTGAATTTCTTTTTGCAAAGATAGCAAAAAAAATCCTATCTTGCAACCATTTACACCTCTCAGTTATCCACCAATACCTTTTTTGTCGTTCCGTCACTGTATTTATAGATGTTCACACCTTTCACAGGAGCATTCACTTTCATGCCCGACATTGTATAAATGCCTATCAATGTCCGTGTCGCACTCTGCTCAACATCCGCTACAGTATTTGCATTGGGAGAATAGCCAAAGTAATCATCAAGATATTCAATGCGTTCTGCAACCCAACCTCTCAGCCTATCTATGGAGTCAAGGTTAGAATTACGCTTGTAAGGCTTTACATTTATCACATTAGCAGTCGCTTTCCATAGTCGCCCTTCCAGTTTGCAAATGTCGCCAGCGCAATACCTCGTTGTTGGACTATATTCTTCAAATTCGCCATAGCGTTCCCATTCTTCACACACTTCCCATCCTGCATTGCAGATGGCATCGCTGTAGCATGGACTATCAGCCCACTTCGTCATTTCCATCGTATAATATTCATCACCAACTCTATCATACCAATCATTGATGATGTCAATAATACCTTCAGCGTCAATACCCTTTATTTCTCTCAACTCTTTATATCGTTCCCGTATCTCCATTTGATAATATTTGTGAATCCAATGAAAAGGTCCAGTTGTGAGGTCGGAAAACTTATGCGCGGCAGGGCGGATGACACCATACAAATTGATTCCGAAAGTTTGGTCGAGGTCGTATGGAGTGACAAACCATTTCGTCCCGTTGTATGTAAACCATTGCCAATTTTTCAACGAGCCATCGCCATTAGCCGAAAGATAGAAGAACACATAATAGTCCACAAGACTGCCAATGTCCCACCGCCTTTCTATCTCCATTTTCAGCATAGCCTCATTCATGCCTGCTTTCTCCTTCTGCTCTATCTCTCCTCCGTAATTGCTCATCTGCGAGATGTATTTCTTTACCTTGTTTGTAAGTTCCTTTGTATTCTTAATCTCTTGAGAATCACTGCTATTATTGTAAAAGGAACTGTTCTCATCTATTAGTTCTTTCGGAGTGTTCCCGTCATATCTCTGCCCATCGTTAGCGTAAAGCGTTTGTGGTGTACGCACCTCAAACTGAGTCCATGCTATACGTCCTTTGAAAATGTTATCGTCAGACAAATTCCCATCCAAATGTATATGCTCCGCCAGTTCCTTCTCTTGATTCATGTTTTTGCGATGCTTCTTCAACTGCCACGCAAACACACCATAAAACTTTCCGTTCAGATATACCGCACACGGAAAACCATCGGGAAAACACCGTGCATCGCTCTCGCTGCTGTAGCCGCCCCTCTCCCAGTAAGGTTCCCTGTCTGCCACAATCATGTCGAACACCTTATATCCAATTTCGCCAATCCCACGAAAATAATCCGTATAGAAAGCCTTGAAATGAAAAGCATCCTGCTTCACCCAATTGCCAATGTAAAAGTTTGGCGTGTTCTCCTCTTTCCAGTTTTCATCACAAAAATGGCACACGAAATTCTTCTTGGCATACTTCAGTGATGAGCCTCCCTGTCCAGACAACGTGACACGCTTCTTGAAGTAACGCCCTCCGCCGTCATACATTTCCATCCACCCCTTAACCGTATTCCGCTTGTTCGTAGGCATTGATGAAAACCCTGTCAAATTAACGTAAGCGAACTGAGGCTCAGGCATATATACATTGTCACTTTGGCTGTAATCGGCATGCTGCTCAAGATGGCGTACTTCCACTACCGACTGAAAATCACCTATGGATTGCGCCAATGCTACAGCATACCCCAGCAAGGAAAAGACAATTGACAAAAATGCTTTCATCACGCATGTATTCACTATTCGTGGCAAAATTACAATAAACCTCACAAACAATCCTCCGCAAATGCAACAAGGTATCTACCGAGGTTGAAAGTCTTTACCCAAGTAAAGGATTTGTGTTATTAAAGGTAAAGATTGCTCAACAAGGGTGATAGCCTTTTGTTCAATTTGTAATCAACCGTTGGCTTCATTAGTAGGTAGCCCTCCACTCAACTAGTAGGTAGCCGTTGGCATATATAAGTTGCATTCGCTGACTATTATAATTTGTCACGGCTGACGATTGTAATCGTGAACGGCTGGGAGTTTCAGAGGGGTGCCGTTGTCGTTTTGTATAAAAAATACGCTCTTCCGTATTGTGCGAAGAGCGATTAAGGAATGTGGGTATTGGTGTGTCGTTAAAAAGGGAATTTGTGCAATTTTTTGCTTGTCGAGGAAGAGAAAAAGCAGAGTATGAACTTTATGAAAAGTAGAGTCTGAACTCTATGAAAAGCAGGGTTAGAACTCTATGACTTCTCCGTCGTATGCCAAATGTATGCCTTTGGGAAGCGACTGCTCCTCGATGGCATGAGGGCTTATGTGGTGGCTCATGTGGATAAGCCACGTGTCTTTTACGCCGAGCGAGCGTGAGAAGTCGATTGCCTCCTCAATCGTTTGATGAGTGGGGTGTGGAATGTGGCGAAGACCATTGACAATGAGGTAATCAATGCCTTGAAGATAAGTAAGTTCGGTGTCGGGGATAGTCTTCATGTCGGTGATGTATGCAAAGTTGTCGATGCGGAAACCGACAATAGGGAGTTTCCCGTGCATGACACGTATGGGGATGACTTCGATGTCTCTGTGGCTTTCGTTGTTTCCTTGGGATTTAAGCCTTTGTATTTCTTCACACACTTGCTGGCGTTTCATCTTTATAGCATCCTCCAAATACTCTGATGCCATTGGCTCTTTCTCTTCGTCTGTGATGATGATAGGCTTGTGAGGCTCAATCTCAATGAGGTTGAGTGCTGGCACGCCGGGGTAGCGCTTGTCCTTAGGTGTGAAACAATAAGGAATGCGCTCCACAAGGTGGTCGGCACAGAATTTCTCGGCATAGACGTTCACGTCGCCGAAGATGCTGTAAGGGCGGAGGTCGTCAAGCCCACCCACATGGTCGTAGTGTTCGTGAGTGATGAAGACGGCGTCGAGTGGCTTGAAATCGACGCTCAACATCTGCTGGCGGAAGTCAGGGCTGCAATCTATGAGCAGGTTCTTTCCTCCCACTTCGACAAGGGCGGAACACCGCAGACGCTTGTCTTTTGGGTCAGCAGAGGTGCATGTTTGACATGGACAGCCGATTTGTGGCACTCCGCATGATGTTCCGCTTCCAAGTATGGTTATCTTCATGTTGTTTCTCGAGCGTCAGATGACGTTTACTTCTGGATGAATGTCAATGCCGAACTTATTGAACACATCTTTGCAAATGGTGTCGCACAGACGGATTATTTCGTCGGATGTTGCTCCACCGAGATTGACCAGCACCAACGCTTGTTTGTCATGTACCCCAGCCCTGCCGAGCGACTTCCCTTTCCATCCGCACTGCTCAATCATCCATCCCGCAGGAATTTTCACTCCGTTGTCCGTATCGTAGAATGGCATCTGGGGATAGTCCTTCTGCAAGGCGAGGAACTTCTCACGGCAGACAATGGGATTCATAAAGAAACTGCCTGCGTTGCCCTGCACTTTTGGGTCTGGCAGTTTGGCGTTGCGGATGTCGATAATGGCCTTTCGTACATCGGCAATAGTGATGTTTTCTTTGTCTTCGAGCATTGTGCGGATGTTGCCGTAGTCGAGTTTCAGCGACGGCTGTTTGCTCAGTCGGTAAGTGACGTGCGTCACTGCGTACTTGCCTTTGAACTGGTTTTTGAAGATGCTCTGACGATAAGCATAATCGCACTCTGCCGTTCCGAAGCACCTCTTCTGTCCGCTTTGCAATTCCACTGCCTCGACAAGCACAATGACATCCTTTGCCTCCACTCCATACGCACCGATATTCTGCACTGCACTTGCCCCAATCTCGCCAGGAATGAGCGAGAGATTTTCTACTCCTCCATAGCCTTTGGCGACAGCCCATTCCACAAAGTCATCCCACACTTCGCCTGCGCCGACACGCACTAAGATACTTTCCTCATCCTCGTCTTCTACACTGATGCCTTTAATGCCACTGTGCAACACCGTTCCGTCATAATCTCCGCGGAACAGGAGGTTGCTGCCTCCGCCAATGTGCAGCACGTCGCCACGAAGGGTAGGGATGAGCATACGGAGTTCGTCCTCGCTGTCGTACTCCACAAATCGCCGTGCCTTCACGTCCATGCCGAAAGTGTTGTGCTTCAGCAGGCAGTAGTCGCTGTAATCTTTCATCAGTATTCTATCTCTATGAGTTTCCAGCCGTCATTATCCTTGTTGAAACGGAACTTCATCTGCAATCCGTTGCTAAATCCGCACATCATCAGCGTCTTGCGGTTTTGGCTGACGCTCGCCTGCCCATAGTCGATGTTTAGCAGTTCGTCAGTAGGCAGCGGCAGGTCAGACTTCATGCTGAACCACTCGTCTGCCGACAAGCTTTCCTCGCCCACTCCCTCCTCGTCATCTTCGGGCGTGAGAACCAATTTCAGAGGCTCTGCCAAGGAGTGACGCTGAAAGGTGCTGTCAGACACAAACTGGATGTAAAAATCAAGAAATTCGCTGTTAGGCATATTCTCGCGGCGTTCTTTATGTATTTCCGTCAACAGCCATCTGCCTCCGATGCGGTTGAAGTCGAACCTTTCCACATAGTCTCTCTGCAACGAAATCCACTCTAAATCAACGCTCTGCAACGTGGTGTCCTTTTGCAGTTCAATGTCCTGCTCGCGTTCATATATTACAGAATAAAAGTCTTGTGTGTGAAAATGGTCAAACTGCTTCCATTCGTCCACGCCAATGCGCTCTTCCTCCTCGCCGTCTCTGCACAGCAAGGGGAACTGTATGCGCTGACGCTGAAATTTGGGGTCGTCAATAAAACCGAAAAGAAAATCGTCGAAAAGGACATCGACCGTCACAGGTGGTTCACTCGGCTCGTCAAACAAATGGAGAGTGTCGCCCACATACGCCTCCACCGTGTCCTCCTGAACATCGTCGTCAGAACTGGATATGTTCGCCACTTTCCCGTCTTTGCACGATGCAAGGACGCCCAATGCAGCAACACCAACAAGTAAACCTTTCTTCATATATATATATGATTTGCGAAATATCTGTGCAAAGGTACGCATTTTGTGCGAAAAGACGACAGCGCGAAGTGAAAAATATATGGCAACCCCACAAAATAATAACTACACACCAAATAAACCCTTTTCAACAACAACCCCACACCGCCCGTCGCAATGACACTATATTCGCACCCACAAAAATGCTTCGCTAACGACCGAAAAGGTGGTATGCCCCACACCGTATATACCGGTCTGCCCCAGACCGCATACACCGGTGTGGGGCATACCGATTTTGAAGAGGAAAACGGAAATAAAGTCCGACACGCGAATGCGGGATATGGCGGACAACTGTTTGGAGTCGGAGAGAGGCACTTGCAAGGCTGAACATAAGACATTTACAAACATTATCGTCCGCAACTTTAACATGCCGTCATCGACAAAAAACCAAATCAGGCAGACATTCGGATTGCCCAACTTCACATTTTTTACATTTCCCCATCTGTCTTTCACTTTTTTTGCCTATCTTTGCAAAGTTTTTACATGAATATATCCAACTATGTTAGAGAAAATCAAAAATATGCTCGAAGAGGTTCAAAATCTCGAAGCACAGACGGCAGAGGACATTGAACAACTCCGAATAAAATACTTGAGCAAAAAGGGAAGTATCACAGCCCTTATGGCTGACTTCCGCAATGTGCCAGCAGAGCAGAAGAAGGAGATTGGAATCAAGATAAATGAACTGAAAACCAAAGCGTTGGAGAAGATTAACGCTTTGCGTGATGCTTTCTCTGTGCAGGAGACTGAGGCTGACCATCTTGACATTACACGCACAGCATATCCTATCGGCTTAGGCACACGTCACCCGTTGACAATCGTTAAGAATGAGATTATCGACATATTCTCTCGCCTCGGCTTCTCTCTCGCCGAAGGTCCAGAAGTGGAGGACGACTGGCATGTTTTCTCGTCGATGAACTTTGCCGAAGACCATCCTGCGCGAGACATGCAGGACACATTCTTTGTTGAGGCTCACCCTGACATCATCCTTCGTACACACACCAGTTCGGTGCAGGCACGAGTGATGGAGCGCCAGCAGCCACCTGTGCGAGTGCTGTGTCCCGGCCGTGTCTATCGCAACGAGGCAATCTCCGCTCGCGCCCACTGCTTCTTTCATCAGGTGGAGGGATTGTATGTCGACGAGCAGGTAAGTTTCACCGACTTAAAGCAGGTTCTCCTTCTCTTTGCCAAAGAAATGTTTGGCGAGGACACCCAAATTCGTCTGCGTCCGTCGTACTTCCCATTCACAGAGCCAAGCGCTGAGATGGACGTTAGTTGCACTCTCTGCAAAGGCAAGGGATGCAACATGTGCAAAGGTTCTGGATGGCTCGAAATCCTTGGCTGTGGCATGGTACATCCTAACGTCCTCGAAGCCAACGGCATCGACTCCACAAAATACAAAGGTTATGCTTTTGGCATGGGCATTGAACGCATCGCCAACTTGAAGTATCAAGTGAAAGACCTGCGACTGTTCTCTGAGAACGATGTGAGGTTCTTGAAGGAGTTTGAGGCTGCGAACTAAAAAGAAAATCACAATGCAAGCACATACCAAGGAACAGTTTCAGTCGTTTTTGTCTCAGTTGAGGGAAACTAATGCAACTCTGGACTTCTTTTGTGACTTTGACAAAATTTCACAGAATGTCAAATCTATAGAGGTGAAGTTAAATCAACTGAATTATCTTTTGGGCAAGGAAAATATCAAAGAGGCGATATACACATTGTGGAATGAAAACCCGAAAGTATTTACAGTTCTTGACATTTTGATTGCTGTACGAACAAAGGACAACAAGCAAGTAATCAATGAGGAAGGAGATTATCAATATATAAAATACTATTTTGATACAATTGAGGGTGTCATAGAATTTATTGATAAAACAGGACTTGGAGAGGTCTTTATGTCAAAACGAATTACAAATCTTGTAGATTATGTGTTTGGCGTAGAGACGGGGCTTGATACAAACGCCCGTAAAAACCGTAGTGGAAAACAGATGGAAGAAACTGTAGCAAAGATGTTGCAAGCAAAAGGAGTGGCATATCGCAAAGAAGTTTTTTCTCGTGAATTTCCTCAAATAGTGGAAGCCTTAGGTTCAGATGAAAAGCGCTTTGATTTTGTGATAGAAACCGCAACTAAAACCTATCTCATTGAAACTAATTTTTATAGTGGCGGAGGTTCAAAACTGAATGAAGTGGCACGTGCATATACGGATATTGCACCTAAGATAAACGCAGTTGGCGGATTTGAATTTTTATGGATAACAGATGGGAAGGGATGGGAAAAAGCAAAGAACAAACTTGAAGAAGCATTTTATGCTATTCCTTCAATATATAATCTTACTACATTGAAAGATTTTATTGCAGATTTGTGTGTAAAATGATAAAGCCTTATTATAAATCAGAAGATCGTGCTTTCACTCTATTGCATGGTGATTGTTTTGAACTGCTCAAACAGTTCAAGTTCCATTTTGACATGATATTTGCCGATCCTCCATATTTCCTATCTAATGGAGGCATTAGCGTGCAGGCTGGAAAGATTGTGAGCGTGAACAAGGGAGAATGGGACGAGGGAGGAACGGCAGAAAGTATTGAGGCATTTAACCGAGAATGGATTGCATTGTGTAGAGAGAAACTAAAAGACAATGGAACAATATGGGTATCAGGAACCTACCATAATATTTTTTCTGTAGCAAAGAATCTGACAGAGCAGGGTTTCAAGATATTGAATGTGGTAACATGGGCAAAAACAAATCCTCCGCCAAACATCTCATGCAGATATTTCACCCACTCTACAGAATTTATCATTTGGGCTCGCAAATGTCCTAAAAAACCGCATTACTTCAACTACGAATTGATGAAACATCTGAATGACGACAAGCAGATGACAGACGTATGGAGGTTGCCAGCCATTGCTCAGTGGGAAAAATCGTGTGGAAAACACCCTACACAAAAACCACTATCTCTGCTTGTGCGCATAATCCTTGCTTCTACAACTCTTAATGGGTGGGTGCTTGATCCTTTTTCTGGCTCAGCGACAACTGGCATTGCCGCAAACCTCGTGGGCAGGCGTTTTTTAGGTATAGAAAAAGAAAAGGAATTTGCAGTAATGAGCAAACTCCGTAAACAAGAAATAGAAGATTACGACACTCTTGTTTCTTATCGTCAGCGTATAAAAGACCTTAAAAACATGTGCGAATTAGAGGCTACAAACATTGCATGCGAAGATTATTTATGTGACGACTTGCCTTTTTAAACGTCATTTCAGCAACTCTACAAATGCCGAAGGATGGGGAGTTTCAAACTTCATTAACTCGCCTGTGATAGGGTGGCGAAAGGCTAATCTGAATGCGTGGAGGCAGATGCGGCCAACGGGGTTGGCACGTTCATCGTATTCGCTTTCGTTGCTACCGTATTTGAAATCTCCTACTATGGGATGATGCAGGTCTTGCATGTGGACACGTATTTGGTTCTTGCGTCCGGTGTCGAGTTTTAGTTCTATGAGAGAGTAACCATTCTTACGTTTCAGCGTGCGATAGTTTGTTATGGCATGCTTGCCTCCGTTATCGACATCGCTCGAATAGGTAACAAACATCTTGTTGTCGGTCAGCCACGAGGAGACAACACCGCTGTCACGCTCCATTTCTCCCTGCACCACAGCAATGTAGCGGCGGTCGGTCACGATGTCGTGCCAGTTGTCAGTGAGGATTTTCTGAATGTCTCTACGTTTAGCGAACAAGAGCAGTCCCGACGTTCCTTTGTCGAGGCGATGAACTGTGCAGACAGAGAAAGTGCGGCTGGTGCGCTTCACATATTCGTCAAGAATAGCCTTCACGTTTTCCTTGCGGTCACCCGGGAGGGCATTAGTGAGGATGCCTTCTTTCTTTTCCACCACTATGATGAAGGCGTCTTCATATACAAGCCTTACCCAACGGCTTACAAGGCTGTGCTTGTGGCGGTTCTTGGCTATCTGCACCAGTTGCCCTGGCTTCAATGGGTAGTTGTACTGGGTAATTATTTCTTTGTCAACATACACCATTCGCTGGCTCAGCAACTCCTTTGCCTTCGTGCGTGAAATGCCCGAGATGCGGTTCATAAGGAAGTGCATCAGTTCCGACGGCTCTTTTACTGGATAGTCCGTGTATCTGTTTGCTACTTTATGGTCAAAATATGTACTCATCGTTTTTCTAATAATACAACATTCTCAACATGTTGCGTGTGTGGGAACATATCCACGGGTTGAACTTTCATTACCTTATAGTCGGCATCAAGCATTTGCAGGTCGCGCGCTTGGGTGGCAGGGTTGCAACTGACATACACGATGCGACGTGGCGATGCGAAAAGGATTGTATCAATAACGTCAGCGTGCATGCCTGCACGTGGAGGGTCTGTAATGATGACGTCTGGTCGTCCGTGCTGCTCGATAAACTCTCTGTTGAGGAGGTCTTTCATATCTCCTGCATAGAAAAGAGTGTTGTCTATTCCGTTCAGTTCAGAGTTCACTTTCGCATCCTCTATTGCTTCGGGAACATACTCAATGCCAATGACTTGCCTTGCGTGCTTCGCCACAAAGTTCGCAATAGTTCCCGTGCCAGTGTAGAGGTCGTAGACGAGTTCGCCTCCTGTCAGTCCTGCAAAATCTCTCGCCACTTTGTAGAGTTCGTATGCCTGCTCAGTGTTTGTCTGGTAGAATGACTTAGGCCCAACCTTGAAACGCAAATCCTCCATCTCCTCATAGATATAGTCCTTCCCCTTCACAACGTGGATTTCTTGGTCACCGAAAGTGTCGTTCAACTTATGATTGTCCACATACAGCAGTGACGTTATCTCAGGGAATGTCTCCGCCAAATGCTGCATGAGCGCATCCACCTGTGCCTGCTCTTCGGGTGTTTCTATGCGGAACTGCACAAGGAACATCAACTCTCCCGTGTTGCTTGTGCGTATCATAAGAGAACGTAAAAGCCCTCTATTTTGCCTCAAATCATAGAACTCCAACCCATGCTCCAACGCATAGCGACGGATGTCATTTCTGATACGGTTGTTCACGTCGTCCATCAGATGGCACTCCTCAATATCAAGGATTTTGTCGAACGCACCCGATATGTGAAAACCGACAGCATCCATCACCTCATACTTCACATCCTGCTTCACCTCCTCCTCAGTCAGCCATCGCTTATTGGAGAAACCAAACTCCAACTTGTTCCTATACCCATAAATGTTATGGCTACCCAATATCGGTTCAAACTCAGGCAATTCAACCTTCCCGATGCGACTCAAATTATCATACACCTGCTGTTGCTTCGCCTTCAACTGCTCCTCATATTTCAGGCACTGCCACTTGCATCCTCCGCACACGCCATAGTGCCTGCACACAGGTTCTGTACGCAAAGGCGAAAACTCATGCACCTTCACTGCCACCGCCTCCATGTACGAACTTTTCTTCTTTTTCACCTGCAAATCCACAACATCCCCCGGCACGACAAATGGCACAAACACCACCTTATCGTCCACCCTTGCCAAAGCCTTTCCCTCAGCCGCACAAGCCTCAATCCGCACGCCCTCAATCAGTGGCAACTGTTTATTCTTATTACGAGACATATACTCCCTTTATTTGAAATTCCCTACAAAGGTAGGAATTAAAGTGTAAAACAAAAAAGGAATAAAGGGAAAACTGAGGCCTAAATGATTGTTTTTATATCGAAGATGAAAAAATAAAATGGTATTTCTTTGCAAAATCCTTGGAATGGTGTGAAATTTTCTCAGGAGGTCAAGCAGAAAGTAGAGAATTTCAAACCATTTAATTATCAATAATTTATGAATTGCCATTCTTGCGATTGAGTTTGCGAAATGTTCTTTTCAAAAACAGTTTAATAACAAAAACAAAGAACAGGAAATGAAACAATTTTTTCCAAAAGAGATTAAAATTCACTTTAACTTACGCCAACCGAAATCACAGCAGCCTACTGCTGTTTTTCTTGTTGTTTATATAAAAAATAAACAATACAAAATTCCGATCGGTGCAAAGGTTTATCCGTCCCATTGGTCAAAGAAATATGAACAAGCGATTGTAAGTTGGAGGTTAAACGATATTGATAATAACAATAATACAATCGTTAATGAAAAAATCAAGTCAATTATTTCCAAACTTTCCAAACTTTTTACATATCTTTGTTTGGAGGATGATATTGTCCCAACAATAAAAGATGTAATAATGGGCAGGAAACCAAAACCAACAATTGATATAAAAGATGTGCTTTTGAGTGGAATAAATAAAGATAGCACATTATCGGAGAAAACAAAAGGAAACAAACGTAATTATGTATCGCATTTATGCGAGTTCCTCGAAAGCGATGAGGCTCACCCCTTAAAATAAAAAATTTTAAGGATCTTGCTAAAACAGAAGTTTTTGAGGTTTTTAGGAATAATATAACGAGACGGCCTCATAAAGAGGGCGGGGATGTTGGCAAAGAAAAAAGATTAAGAGTCGGGTTTGCAAATAAAATTGCAAAGGAAATAAAGACTATGCTTAGGCATTATGCCGTAAAAAACAAGGAGGGCTTTCTAACGCTGACGGATGTTGATAATATAGTTCTTCTGCTACCGACAGACCTCTCAGATGATGACAACAAGATTTTCCTCCGTGATGATGAAGTTTTGAAATTGTATAACTATGAGTGCGAAGACCCAAAGGATGCAGTAGTGAAAGATTTGTTTGTGCTGGAATGTACTGTTGGGTTTCGTATTAGTGAAATTATCGAAATCAAAAAACATATTCAGTATAGCGAGAACGGTAAAATATACATAAATTTCAAGCCTGAAAAGACAAAAAGGTCAAAAGCAAAAGTTGATTGTGTCGTACATTTTGACCTTGCAAAAAAAAAATCCTAATGAAATACAAAGATGTTGATTTCCCCCAAATTGATATAAAAGGGGATTACGACCGTCGCATCAAGAAAATAAGTAAAAAATGTGGGTTTGTAGAATTTTGCGAGCAAGTGAGGCACTATGATGGCGAAGAAGAAGCGAGGTCTCCAAAGGTGGAAAAATACAAATTGATTTCTTCCAATACCGCACGGCATACATTTATAGTGCTTATGTTATTGCGTAAATTCCCGTTTGAAGAGATACAGCGTTTTACAGGTCACAAAAGTTACGATATGATACTTTATTACAGCCAACGACTAAAACAGATAGATTACGAAAACTTTGAACAACTGAAAAAAGAACACCCTGAGCAGGTGTTGCTGTCTTGCGATGAGGCTGATAATGGAGGGCTTATTTCTGCTGTATCTCCAGCACAACAAATTAACCCAGACAATAATTATTTTCTGAGATTGTACAATGAAAAAAAGTATCAAGAAGAGGTGAAAGAGTTAAAAGACATTTTGGTATATTTAGGTGCTGATTATAGAGACATTGCGGACACTGACGACAAAGACTATTTGAGCCATCTGCTATATGGGCAATTTGAGCGTAAACTTTTGGAAGAGGGGTTGGAAAGGAAGTTGATAAAAAGCATTTACAATACATTGGATTTACCTCTTTAAAAAAGACAAGAAAAATTATTTACCGTGGTTGAGGCTGTACACAACGACCTAAAAAGAAATGATAACTAATTGTATGGCTTACCTATTAGGGAACACCCTCCACAGGGGACTGGGATGGCGTTGTTTTGATGAAAAAGGTACACGCATAGTAAGTACCTATTTCCGCAAAATTCGTGTAATTGACTGTACCGTAGAGGGATTTACCTTGTGTCTTTCCGCTAACGCCCTCACGCTATAAAGTTTACCCTTTACGCCCTTTGCTTTTTCTCGTAAGTCTGCAACCAAGGCAGGATAATCTTTCTCATATTCTTTAATTGTTTTACGATACCCGACTTTTCTGCCAACTTTACCTCCATTAGCACGAAAATAGGTGTACCCAGAACGCATACGCTCTCTTATATTGCCACGCTCTAACTCTGCACATACCGCTAACGTGGAAAGCATAACGAGGAAAAAGGGATTTTCTTTACCATCTGAAAAAATGCTGATATTCTCCTTTTTGAAAAAAACATTGACACCCTGCTCTTTCAATTCAAGAACTGTTTTCAAGAGTTCGCCTGCATTCCTGCCAAGTCTTGACAGTTCCCAAGAAACGATGGTTGCTTGCTCTTTGATGGCACAGTCTATGGCGTTTGAAAGCATTGGGCGGTCTGCCACCTTTTTTGCTCCACTTATTTTTTCAGCATAACTGCCTACTATCTCATATTTGCCAACTGCCCAATCCTCCAACTCTTTAACTTGACGGTCGAAATCTTGTGTATGTGTTGAAACTCTACAATATAAAACTGCTTTTTCCATATCCTTTTATTGTTTTTGTTTGACGATACAAAGTTAGCCAAAAATCCCGATGTAACAAAGTGTTTCAATAACCTTTGTATGTTTTTAACCTAAAAGATTAAAATAATATAAAAACACCCTCATTTTGCAGCCTCAACATTGCAAAATGTAAATTATATCCGCACATCCATTAAAACCATACATTGCCCCATAAGGGGAACACCCTCCATAGGGGCGGGGGAGGTATGTTACCTGTTTTGAAACAGAAAAAGTCCATAATACCCCTCTGTCAAAAAACGGTCTTGTAAAAAAATTTTTTGAAAAAAATGCTTGTTTTCGTTTCCACTCTACACCATACTACACTATATTTATAGTAGAGGGGCAACCCATAACATTTATAAAAATTATTTTTATGAGTAGACAATACAGAAAGTTAAGCGAAGAACACCGAAAACGTATATCGCAAGCGATGAAAGCATATTGGGAGGCGATACCTTATGCACCACAAGAAACTAATATAAATGATAAAAAAGAAAAAAAGCAATGAAATTCAACACAAACATTGATAAATGCGAATTATTTGGCACAACACCACAAAACTTGATGGAATATGTTTCAAAAGTTTCCGTGGGCGATGTTTTGAAACGAGAAGGCTATACCTTAACCGCCACACAAACAGATGGTTTTGTAGGGATGGACAGGAATACAAGTGTCACCTATTCGGTACGAATAGGCGATAACGAATTAGGAAAACTAACTTTCAAAAGTTCAAGAAGGTACAAAGGGGTGTGGACTTTCAGAGTTGACAACCGTGTGTTCTATACCTCGTTTTGGGAGATGCCCGACGTGAACTCAAATAGCAAAGACTGTTGCTCTGACATTGTTTCTGTACAAGAAAATCCATTGCAGAACATAGAGTATAAAGTGCCGATTGGAGACAAGGCACTTGTGGAACTGCTATCAAAAAAAAGGTTATCAAACAGGTGTGTTGCTATATATCCTCAACACAGATATTCCGCTTTCGGATTTATTCCTTTAATTTTGGATGATTTATGCCTTAATCTTAAAAACAGTAACAAAATTAGAGGTCGCTCTTGACACGAATGTCAATGCAGGGCTGCGGATAAAAAGAATACGTAAAAATACAGACGGTTTCAATCTGATTTTGCACGGGCGTAATGTCAGAGAAGAAGAACGCTTGATTGGATGTGGTGTGTGGCATAATCTTTCAAGAAAGAAACTTGAAAGCAATCCGAGCGAATACATTGAAAACTACAAAGGTTTATCATTAAAAACCTATTCCAAAATGGATGAGATAGCGGACGTTGGAAGAAAACAATACATTGCCGAATGGAACGGTTTGAGGGATAAAATGTGGAGGGCGGAGATTTCCGCCAAAAGTGAGGATGTAAAAGACTGGTTGGATTATTGTGGACGCTCAAACGATAAAACGCTTCATTCCCCTTGCATAATGCAGTTTATTTACCGTCTTTCTGAACCTGATTATCGCTTGCGTTTTTGGCGTTGGCAGTCACGAAGACTTATGCGTTATACCCGCAAAACAGACGATGCAAAATTTGATGTGTTTGATGTTATTGTAGGCAATATCTGACGAACAAAGAAGCGGGTTTGGGAGGATGTAACAAGTTACCCTCTCACAACCTACTTTTTTGTCTTTTTTGTCTAAAAATCAAACAATTATCAAATTTCAAATTGTAATCATTTTTGTACATTACAAAATATACAAAAAATCCTTATAAAGGAACTCTGTAAAAAACGCCTCAACGGTAAACAAACAACCTCAGAATTAACAAAATTTAGCCTTAAAAGATTGATAAAAAAGTCGGATTTCTACAAAAGAAACAGAAATAAACACTAACTTTGCAAAATAAAAAAAGAACAAAAACAAGAATAAACAAGAGGTAACTTATTGATTTTTAGAGATAATCAAAATCTTCTCAGGATTTCGGAATGTCAAGAAACAAAGCGAAAGATAAACGCTTTTTTCCATATATGGTATCCCTCGCTCGCGTCTGCCGTTGCAGACGGATTACCCACTATCTGACGATAGTTTCGGCGCAAGGACATTGCAAAGATATGGCAAAAATTTTACATACGAAAGTTTTGTGCTGGAAATGTCCTTTGTTCTCTATCCTTTTTGCTCTTTTTGTGTTCGGGATGACGGCGGCTGACCTCTGAAACTCCCTGCCGTTCACGATTACAATAGTCAGCCGTGACAA
>JAFLUT010000070.1 GCA_022508665.1 Prevotellaceae bacterium
GTGACAAATTATAATCGTCGGCTAATGCAGATTATCTATGCCGGCGGTTGCCTACAAGTTCCCTCAGCCGCTATCAACTTTTGAGGTGAACGGCTGTTCACTTTTTGGAGTAAAGGCTGCCTACTTTTGTGGGGAGCCACTGTCATTTTCTAAGGGGGACGAATGCGTGATTTTGATATGAATATATAAAACTATAAAAATAGGATTATTGGGTTATATTGTTATTGGGAAATAGGATTATTGGTGTATAGCATGTTGTTATTATAGCAAAATATGTTTATTGTCATTTATGTTTATTGGTTTATTGCTTTCATGGAAAAATGTTTTCGTGGTTTATATTGTTCTTTGCTTTTAGTTTTATAGTTTTATTTCTTTATTGGCTTATTATTTTATATTGTTATTGGTTTATATTTTTATAGTTTTAGTGGTTTCATCGGGGTAAAGAGGTGGCAGAAAGAAGGGGAGGGGCAGGAAAAAGGAGGGCGGAAACGAGAAAAAGGAGGGACGGAGGGGTGTTTTTTGCGATTTTGCGATACTTTTAGAGGAGAAATGTAGGATTATTGGAAAAAAGTAGATAAATTTGTGGCGGTTTTAGGGAGGGAAGAGTAGAGGATAGGAAGATAGAAAACTATAAAAATAGGGAAATATGTTTGTGGGAAGATAGGAAAATAGGAGTGTGGAGGCGAAAAAGTATTCTCTCAGAGTTGCATTTGCTGGACAAAGAGAAGACATTGGCTACTTATAAAGGGGATGACGTGTGGAGCAGGGGAAGAGAAGGGACTGAACAGGCGAGAGGGGCGAATGTAAATGATGAATGAGAAGGAAGCGAGAGCAGGGGAGGGGATGATGAGCGGGGAAGGCAAGAGGCTGGTAATAATTTTATGTAAAATAAGGGATGTGACATGGCTAAAACGATTGCTATTCTGAATTTTAAGGGCGGCGTGGGGAAGACCACTACCGCCATTAACCTTGGGGCGGCGCTTAGGCTGCTGAAGAAGAAGGTGCTGTTGATTGACTTGGATTTTCAGTGCAACACTACTTATACGCTGAATTTCGAGGTGGGCGACGGCGAGACGGTGTATGACGCACTGGTGGCGAAGGAGGGCGATGTGGAGTTGCCTATATATGAGTATCAAGACGGGTATGATTTTGTGCCTGCGAGCGTGCAGCTGGAGACTGTGGGTGAGCAGTTGGTGAACCGCCTGAGGAAGGAGGAAATCCTAAAAAGGGTGGTGGCGCCGTATGCTGAACTGTATGACTATATCCTCATCGACTGTCCGCCTAATGGCGGCATTCTGAACATAAACGCCATGTCGGCGAGCGATTCGCTTTTAGTGCCTATCGACTGCGAGGTGTATTCGTTGCAGGGCATGAAGATGATAACGGACAAATACAGGGAGGTGAAGGAGTATATCAACCCGGAACTGGAGATTGAGGGCTATCTGCTGACACGGTATGACGGGCGTCTGGGGCTGCACAAAATGGCGGCGGCGCAGATGCACCAGAAGTATCCGGGGAAGGTGTTCAATGCTCGGATAAGGAGGAACACTGACTTGTCTAAAACTCCGGCTGAGCATCAGACTATTTTTGAGTATAATCCGCAGGCTATTGGCGCTGAGGACTATATGCAGTTGGCGAGGGAAATAACGGGGATAAAGAGGAAATCGACGGGGAAGAGGTAGGCTCGAGGTGCCATCTGACTATTGATTTTCCTCGATTAAATGGGCTTTTCGGCAGAAAAGCGATGTTTTATCGGGAAATAGAATGATATGTTTATTGGTTGCAAGTTTTATAGAAGGGTAGGTTTATAGAAAACTATAAAAGTATAAAGAGATAAAACTGTAAAGTTAGAAAGTTATAAACCATGGCGTGAATGCCCCTGCGCTGTTGAAGGGGGAGGAGCGCCATAAAAAGGAAGAAAAAGATATGACAGTAAAGAGGAAGAACATTAACCTTGAGAGGTCTATGCAGGAGATGGACAAGCGGATTGAGGCTCAGCGTGCTGTTTCGCCAAGCATTCTCGAGTCGTTGGCGCCTATCGAAGAGCCTGCGAAGAAGAAGGAGGTGAAGGTGTTTGACAGGAAAAAGGAGCGTCCTGACCAAAAGTGCATTCATTTCGACCGTCGCACGACGATGCGTATCAACGACATAAAGAACTGGAAGGGTGCGATAGGCGAGCGCACAACGGTGGAGGACATCGTGTTTGACGCTGTGCAGGAGTATCTCGACAAGCACTATGACGAGGTGAGAGAGAAGTATGAGTCGGCGTTTGCGTAGGCATGGCTTCTGTTGCCTCCCGAGCCTGTGTGCCGCAAGGCAAATGCTTGCGACGGGGTGGAGTGGGGTGCTTGGCAATACAAAGATATACGTTCATACTAATTTGTCCGATGAACGAAAAAGGCGACAAAACAGTGGCGAAGCAGCATAAGTGTCGGAAAATCAACGTAGTAGGGCATGCGTCACCTGTAAAATCCGATATTTCTCTGTTCTCTCAAACAGAAAAAGCAATCGAATCGATAAAGAGTGTATAGAGTATATAACTAAGTATATTTATATATGTCATTGCGTAAGTGGCTGATAATCAACGATAGAGGTGTTAGTTCATCGGACAAGTCGGTTAGTGTCGTCGGACGGGTTAGTGACTTGGCATCGGACAGATTGGTTGGTTCTGGCGGACAAAACAGTGAGTTTTATCGGACAAATAGGTTACATTTTGGCGTTTCGTAGGACAGATTGGTTAGTGCGAACAGACAAATCAGTTAGTTTCGGCGGACAGATTAGTGACTTGGCATCGGACAGATTGGTTACACATGCGATGTATTTGTGGGCCAGATAGGATGATTGCTTGTTGAAGTGGGAGGTGGATGCGGCAGTAGATGGAGAGAGTAGGCGTGATGAACAATAGGGTAGGGAAGTGGCTGTAAATCATAGCGATGAGTGGTGCTGGCGCCGTGGAAGAGTAGGGGAGAATGGGATTGGTCGGACAAGTTAGTGAGTTGAAGATAGTGAGGTTTGCGAGAGTTCGTCGGACAAGTCGGTTGGTGAGAGTGGGGGAGATGAGGTGAGGTTTATCGGACGAGTTAGTGAGTTAGGGCTGAGGAGAGGCGTTATGGCTCGTCGGACAAGTTAGTTACATGGCGCAATGATGTAGAACTATACGTTGTCGGACAAATTGGTTACAATGGAACGACAAATCAGTTGCAATGAAAAAAAGAGAAAAGAAGGGTAGGGAACGAAGGGAGTGATAGGCAGAATAAGCAAGGCGATAGAGGGGGGTAGAAGGGTAGAGTGGGGGATTGGAGAAGAATATAAGGGATAAACAACATATTATATATGGAGAAGAAAGAATTTGTATATACGGTCGGAGAAATCTTTGGCAAGGTGTTGGAAGAATTGCCGAAAGAAGATGTCTCGCATGGGGCTACAGTGGGTAAATACTATATAGGGCCTTATCAGCGAGGCTACAAATGGTCGTCACAGAGCAAATACGATCAAGTGCCGCAGTTGTTGAAGGATGTGCAGAAGGCGTGGCAGGCTTCCTTGGATGGCAATGGCGGAAAGCGAGGCGCTGAGGGCGGAGAGTATTATCTGCAATATGTAACCGTGCTGAAGAAGAAAGGCGAGGCAGTCTATGAGGTGATTGACGGTCAGCAGCGGTTGACGACGTTAGCGATAGTGTTCGACCGTCTGCATCACCGGTGCAATGAGATAGAGTCGATAGGCGAGGGGAGGATGGAGTATTCGAGATATGATGTTGATATGGTGTCTTCTGCCGACGGGATAGAAGCGAATGATGAACTCTGCATGGCAGGCGAAGGTCTCTTTGATAAGATAAAGAGGTTTGACAGCAAGATAGAAGCGGACAAGAAGAAGGGTGAAAAGACTGTGGCGATGGATGACACGCAAGACTTGTATTACATCACTTCGGCTGTGTTGTGTATTGACGAGTTTTTTGCAGGGATGACAGATGAGGATGTAAAGAGTTATGCTGATTTCTTAAAGAAGTCGGTCAAGATTATCTTGAACAGAGAGAGCGACTTTGTCACTCCCGAGGAGGTGTTTGTCAATTTGAACGGCAACAGCGTGGGGTTGACCAATGCGTATCTGATAAAAGGTCTGCTGCTCACTCGCAGCGTGAATACGGTCAGTCCACATGGCGAGGCATACAGCTACTTTATGGTCATGGAGCAGCGCAAAGTGAATGGCCGTGTGTGGGATGAGATACAGAACTGGGTGGAGCAGCCCGATGTGGCACGGTTCTTCTTCGGTGAGGACGAGAATGGCATGGAGCATCTGCTGACGCTGCTGATGAAGAAGAATGGTGGGTTTACAGATGAAAAGCAGACCGTGACAGACATGATGGACGGGTTGCGACTGTTCAACAAATACAATGAGGTTGTGGTGAAAGATGAAGACGCCATAAGGTGGTTGAATGATTTGCGGCACAGTTACCACAAGTTGCGCAGTTGGCACGAAGACGCCGATGTGTACAATCTGCTGGGCTTCGTGCTGTTTCCGAAGAAAGAAAAAAAGACTTTTGAGGAGCGAATAAACATTCTTGTGCATTGCCTCGGAACGAACAACGAGGACACTATGAAATATCTTGCAGGGGAAGCGCTGAATGTTCTGCCCGATTTGGAACTACTCGAGAATAAGAAAATCGGTTATCATACCAATAGCGCACGCCTCACCCCTCTCCTGCTGTCGCTGAGCGTGTTTCCCGAAGGGTTTGAGAAACGGTTTGAGCGTTACCACCAAGCAAACAAAAGCAAGGCAGAGGACGGTGTGCTGATGCTGCAAAAGTTCAATTTCCCCGAGTACGACCGCCAGCATTGGACTTACGAGCATATCCGCCCACAAAATCCGAAAGACGACGACCTGACCTTGCATGCCGATGTAAAAGAAATGGTGCTGAAGATGTATGAAAATCATGCGAGAGAAAACGGGTTGCAGCCCGACGACAACGTCATAAGCGAGATAAATGAAGGATGCATAAAAGACGTCAGGCAGTCGCTCTCTTTCCTTTACCCCGAACTGGACGACGAGGACTCTATGGGCAACATGGCGTTGCTTTCCCGTGAGGTCAACAGTGCCATAAACAACAATCCCTACCTCATCAAGCGCTTCATGATATTCCACAAGGCGTCAGAAGGTGCGTTCATTCCTCCTCACACCATGGCGGTGTTCACGAAGGCTATCAACGTGACCTCGGCAGACAAGCAACTGTCGGTCGATCTCATGAATTGGAACAACGATGACGTAGAGGCGCATATAGAGTTTATGAAAGAGAGAAACAAGCGGATACGCAATACATTAGAGAAGATTAAAGACAACAAGAAGAAGAAATGAAATCAGGCAGATATTCATTAGCGCAGTTGCTCAACAGCGACAACATAGAGCAGATAATCATCCCCGAAATGCAGCGCGACTATGTGTGGGAGCCAAAGAACGTGTCGGCTCTGCTGAGTTCGATAGGGTATAAGTGGAGAAATAAAAAGAGCGTGACACTCGACATCAAGGTGAAGGACAGCGACATTGAAACGACCATACATGACTATCTGACGAAGGAGTATGAGCGCCTCCGCTTCAACACACGCATAGGCTTCATCTATGCCTACTACGATGCGTCCGACAGCCGCCGCCTCTACCTCATCGACGGTCAGCAGCGCATCACCACTCTCTTTCTGCTTTTGCTCGCCCTCTATTCGCAGAGAGGCGAGAGTAGTGGGAAAAGTGAAAACAACTTCAAGGGAACATATTATATAAAGGATAAAGAACTACTCAAACTCGACTACCGAGTGAGAGAGACCGCACACAGGTTTTTGGTCGATTTCATCGACTATATTCTCGACAATCCCGACGGCGATTTTCGCAGCGAGAGCGAGAAATACTACAGCATCTACGACCACGACCCCACCGTGAAATCCATCCTCGCCAACTTCGCAGTGATAAAGCAGTGGGTAAAAGACCAACAGGCGAACTCATCAAGGCTTCCCGACCTCATCGACTACATCGAGAACTTCATCGAGTTCAACTACTTCGACACTGGCCGCAGCCGTCAGGGCGAGCGCCTCTACCTCTACATGAACAGCCGAGGCGAGCAACTCTCGCAGCAGGAGCAGATACGCCCCACCATCATTCAGAGGAGCAACCCGAGTGAGAAACTCAAAGTCGGCATAGCGTGGGAGCAGTGGCAGAACTTCTTCTGGAAACATCGTGGAGAGAATGTCAATGCAGACTTAGGTTTCAAGGGCTTTCTCAAGGTGGCAGTCATACTGCATCAAGCATATTATTTCCCCAATGTGGAGATGAAAAAAGAAGACGGGAAGCAAAGTGACAGAGAGAGAAGAGAAGACTATATAAAGCACAACCTTAAAGAGCAGTCATGGTGGATTACCAAATACATCCTCGACAACACCACTTTCGACTACGAGTGGATGGAGACAGTATTCAACGCCTATAAGCGCTTGTCAGACATCTGCGACCATGTAGAAAAAGGCGATTTCATCGGTAAAAATCCCTTTATCCGCGAGAGGCAGTGGCGCTCGGCAGAGTCAATAGAAATGGTCCACTACATCCCCCTGTGCGGCACGCTCATGCTTGAGATACAGCACCAGAAGAAGAACAACACGTCAGTCAGCGACGAGAACCTCTACCGCATGGCGATGTATCTTTTGAGCCGAAGCGACAACGAGAACAATTCCAAAAACTCCGACTCTGCAACTATCGACGCAATGGAAATGTCAATTGCCATGTGCAACGCAAGAACGCAGGACGTTAGGAAACTGTCTGCGGCGCCAATAAGCGCCAAGCACATGAACGACGTGACAAGCCTGATGTGGCAGCGCATAAAAGAAGAGAACGCCGACGCCGGAGAATGGGAGCGCCTCTACTGGAGCATCGTGAGCGAGCAGGACCTCAACAGATTTTTCAACTCAAACCACGATACGCTCATCCTTTTGGCATCCCCCAACGACGACGGCAACGTGAGCGCAGACGCTTTCGGACAGTTCCTCAGCAGGTTCAAGATGCGTTTCTACAGCAGACGTTCCGAACCAGCCTTGCGCCAAGACCTCTTGGCATACGGCGACATTAGCATAAACGACAGGAAAGAGATTGAGAAGAACGGAAGAAAAATGCAGCAGAGGCACATCCCGATAAGCGACCATAGAGACAAACTGTGGCGCATCTATGACGACTGGCGGCAGTCTTTGGGCGATACACAGAAAAGGGGAATTATACGTGCTTATGTCAACAACGACGAAAGCAAAAAGAAGAACGACGGCACCCTTGTGGCCCTTGCCATAGGAATGCACTTCATGAACGAATCCTACTACAAATACTTTTGGCACAAGCCAGAAGGAGACACCTCCTATCCAGACATTGTGCTTGTGCAGAGCAGTTGGACAGACGACGCGCACTTAAAACCCCTGCCATGCCAGATATTGGAACAAGCGTTTCACGGCATTAACGTGCCAGCACGGTATTGGGCCAAGGGAAATAAAGAAGTGGAACTCTACCCCAATGCTTGCGTAGTCGATTTCACTATTGACGGAAATACGTTTGTGGCAAAGCAGCAACCTTCCGCCTTCGCCATAGATTTCGTTTACAAATGGGACGCACAAACTCCATTGTGGAACGTTTACCTCGTCTCCAGACTGAAAGAGTCCAACCCTGCCGACCTTGAAAATCCCCAGCCCATAGCAATTACAGACATTTTCGACATAGACAAACTGACCGAGTGGGAAAAACTCGAAGAGGGGGAAATCGACTCTCTTTGCAAGATAAGGCTCCGCCACACCTTCACCGACAACGTTAAGGACTACGAAGCCGACGGCATGCTGCCATCCATACGTGCCATTCTCAAATGGTACGATAAAGCAAGGGAAGAATTAACATCAGCATACATCACACATATATAATATATATGGCAACGAAAAACACGGACGGGGTGGGGAAGAAGCCTGCCCGCAAGACAAAGAAGGAGAAGCGCGAGGACATCGTGCTGACGAAAGACAACCTGCTCTACCAGCCGCTGGCGCTGGCGGTCAACGGCTATGAGGCGACGGCATTTCAGCAGAACGTCGTCATCGCCGTGCTGCGCAAACTGCGAGGAGCAATAAAGGACATGCGCGACGGGCAGTTCAGGCAGAAGCCGGTGCAACTCAGCATCTTCGACAACGAGGGAGTGCAGAAGAACTTCCTCCGCGACGGAGACCTCGCATTCGACATACACCTCCGAGAACTGGGAGTAGATACGCCACACTACTCGCAGGCATTCAAGGCGGTATGCACCATAGCCGACGCCAAGGTGTGGGTGCCGGCAAAGAAAGACGACGGCACGGAGATAATGATACGCAAGTCATTCTTCGACATCGGCTCGGAAAACGTCGACATCGTCATCGACCCGCAGACAGGGCGGCAGACCTACAAGTACAAGAACCGCTCGCCCGTCTTCACCCTCATCATGAGCCGCGAAGTCGTCAACGTGCTGTTCCCCAACGACGGCAGAATATACGATTTCATCGACGATACCGCCCTCATGATTTCCGAAAAGTTCCCCAAGCGCATCTACCTCTACCTCTCAAACTTCAAGTACATGCCCGACGGCCTCACCGTCGACTACTGGAAGTTCCGCCACGACATCGGCTTCAACGACAACGAGGTCGACGCCAAGACCAAGGAGCGCATCATACAGTATCCGCACTACTGCGACTTCGTCAAGCGAGTTCTCCGCCCCTCGCAGACCACCCTGCGCGAAATGGCAGACAACAACATCAGCGACTTCTACTTCGAGTACACCGAAATCTACAAGACCTCCCGTCGGCAGAAGAACCCCGACCAGATACACTTCGACTTCCACCTCTCCGACGTGGGACGCGACATCAAGAACGACAAGACCTTCATGCGCGAGACAATCGACATGGAGCGACGTCTGCAAGCCGACTTCGACCAGACCCCAGCGCAAGTGCGGCGCATCATCATCTCCCTCACCCCCGACGACTACCCCCCCTTCACCGCCAAGATGAACGAACTCCAAGCGCTCATCAACGAGCGGAAAGTGCAGATAAAAGACAAGCGCAGCTACGCCAACCGAGTATTCACCGACTTCATCCACACGCTCCTCGCCGACAAGAAGCGAGCCATGGAAAAGCAGCAAAGCGATGCAGACGTCATGCCGCCGACAAGCACGGCAGACACGTCCCACAGCGACACCACCAAGCCCATACGCTTCTACACCGAAGCCGACCTGCGCCTCTTCCAGCAAGTGAAAGACAAACTCTCAGCCAGCCTCCAAGCCTCCTCCACCGACGACGACAGCATGCCAAACGGGAACATCGACAACTGGCTGCCCGAAATACTGCTCTACAAAGTGGAAGACGACACCCTCACCATAGCCGTGCCAACACGAGCATTCCACGAGTCCTTCATCCACTACTTCGGCAGCGGACTGCTCGACCGCCTCGAAGCAGCCTTCTCACGCCAAGTCGGCGTATGCTTCCTCAAGCAGTTCTGAAACGACCAGCATCCAGCATGCGCACACACGCATACATGCTCTTATAGTAACAGACAACATTCATTAACCCCCCCAAACAAACCGCAGCAATGAAAAAGACATCCATCCTCGCCCTCGCCGCCCTCACCCTCGCATCCTGCACAGGCGGCGCACCAACCGAAGGCGGCGCAGAAGCCCTCGCCCTCTACCACGTCAAGTCAAGCCTCGGACGCACAGCCGAAGTCATCGACCACCAGACCCTCACCGCACACCTACCCCCAGCCGTCAAAGCCGACGCCTTCAAAGGCTACCGCGACGCCGTGAACAAAGCACGCCTCGACTACTCCACCAGCCAAGTGCGCGGCATACAAATGGGCATGGACAAAGCCCTCGCCACCATAGAGACATGCCAGACCGACATAGCCGCCATTACCAGAACAATGGCGCAGAACGACACCACAACCCACCTCATCATCCTCGCCACCCTCAAAGAAAAGAGCGGCGCCACCTCACACCTCATCGCCGCCTTCAGCCCCTCAACCCTCGAACCCGAACTGTGGCTGCCCGTCACCACCCCCGTGCAGAACAACGCCGCACTCATAGCAAACGCACAGCACGGCACACTGCTCACCCCTGCCGCCATGACAGCCTCGCAGAACCTCGACAGCCTCGCCACCACCGTAGATGACCCCGTGGTGCAGTTCATCCTCAGAAGCAACCCGAAATAACCCGCTCTGTTCCAAACAGATACCCGTCAGAAGAAAAACACGCCCAAACAGCAAAAATGTGACCGCTTTATTTGGAAAGTAAAAGCGGAACACTTATCTTTGCCACCGAAAGCGGAAAAAAGGCACACTTGCGCATCAACGTGGCGATGAACCACAAAGCCCCGTCCGACCTACGAGATAATAGCCCACGCCGCCATTCAACACACTAAACAACAATAACCAAACTATAATTTTTTACTTAACTAAATTACTACTTTATGAAACAAATCTACTTAAAAACCATTGCCTTGGTTTTATGCATGGCAATGGGGGGGGTAATGGCCTCGGCGCAGTCTAAGAAAACCATTTATTCTGCCGACTTTGAGACAGGAGTAGCGGCAGACTACTGGAAAAGAGGTATAGGACAGTTATATACAAACAAAGCAGACAATGCTACATCGTTTCTTGGCATTAAGGAGGGCAGCAACGACCGTGGAGATTATTTCCTGACCGCTGGCACATATCCAAACGAGGAATACACGATAGAGTTGGACTTTTTTTATTCCAAAGGGTCAAAAGACGCCAACTTTGCCGTTATGAGCGCATCCGCTACAACAGCAGAATCAAGCAGCGGATGGGTTCCTAACTGGGGCTACCATTGGGCAAATGGACAATCTGCTGTTTCCCACAATGCTTATCTGTTTTTCATGTCGTGCGCCAACGGTGGTTTGACAGCCACAATCAACGAACAAGACAACGACACATTCACTTTCATAGATTGGAAATGGTGGCATCTGAATTTGACTGTCAACCCAATAGACAGAACTGTGGCATACACCATCACTCAGAAAGACGATGAGTCCAACACACATTCTGGCTCATACTCACAGCCAGCCGGCGAAAGTTCAGAGTGCATGGGTGTATATGTACGCAACAACAGATACGCTTACGACCCTGGCACATGGGGCATCGACAACGTAGAAATATACTACATGGTTAACGAAGAAGTAGTTGAAGACCCCACTATCAGCATTTCTGCTGTGAATGGCGCTGAACGCACTGTTACCATTGTAGGCGGAACATCCTCTGAAGGGAGTGAAGTTTCTGTATATTACACCACTGATGGCACAGAGCCAACGGCACAGAGTACAAAATACACAGAGCCAATCACCGTTACAGAAGATTGTACCGTCAAGGCTATCTGTATAAGCGAAAAAGGAGGACAATCGGATGTAAAAGAACTTGCAGTGACAGTAGGCGAGATAACGCTTAATGCGCCTACATACACTATCGGCACATACGCAGACGGAAGTTATACTCTAACTCTCAATACAGACCAGACAAACATTCTTTGCAGCCCTACAGCAACAATCACTTACACAATCGATGGAGCAGACGAGGTCTCAGTAAACAGTGGCACTGACATTACTGTGCCAGTGGATGCCACACTTTCGTTCAAGTCTGTTGCAGAAGGCTACACATCCTCAGAGTTAGTGGAGGTAGTGCCAACATACATTGATTTCTCTGTGTACAACACAGCATGGTCAACAGATTTCAAAACGTTGGCTACACAGATTGCAGACTACAACAATTCTAAAGTTTTGACACTTGGCGATGAACTTATCTCTGGATTTTTGAAGATAACAGACGAGGGATTCAACGAAAACTTCGGAGTGAATAATGTTGCATGGCAAGTACGCAATTACGGCTCGGGCAAAGAAGGCAATACAGGTCTTTGGCCATACAATGTAAATGGTACAATGGCTATAGCGAACCTCCCGGCTTACTCCGTTGTTGTCTTTACGGCTACCGATGCGATAACCGCCGCATCTAATACAGAGAAAGATGAATTTATTTCTACCGCCAACAGCAACTACACTTTCCTTGTCAAGGAGGCAGGTGATGCAACATTCTATGCTACAAAGAGTGCTTACATATACTCAGTCACTGTATATACTCCAAATACCGTTACAGTCAATATCGGTAAAACAAGTTACTCAACATTTGCAAGCACCGAAGCCCTCAACCTCGACCAACTCCCAGAGGGTCTGACAGCATACTACGCTGCAACTGACGCTGTTAGCGAGGACGGTGAAAGCGTTGTTCTCACCCCTGCAACAGGCAAGGTTCGTGTAGGAGAAGGTCTGATTTTGGCTGGCGAGGCAGATGCAAAATATGAAATTCCTGTTGCAGCCACTGGCAACGAAATCGACGGCAACCTCCTCGTTGGTCGCATCACAGAAACAGCCGATATGATTTCGGGCGCAAACAGATATGTCTTGGTTGACAACGGAGGCACGGCAGAGTTCCAGAGCCTTGCAACCAATCCTGCAAACGTTCCTGTGGGCAAGGCATACCTCGAACTCCCCGAAGACAAGACGGCTGCCAGCCGCCTCAGAATATCATTCGGCGATGAGGACGGCACGGCAAATGCCATCGAGACAGTGGAGAAGCCAGCAGCGGCAGACGGCATCTACTACAACCTCGCAGGTCAGCGTGTGCAGAACCCAGTGAAGGGCATCTACATCGTGAACGGACAGAAGGTGCTGGTAAAGTAAATGAGAAGAGACAGTTATCAATCAACAAAAAAAGGAAATACAATTATGAAAAAGACATATCAGAAACCTGCCACCGAGGTAGTAGAGGTGGAAATGGAGACAATGATTGCAACGTCAATCATCTTTGGCGACGAGTATGACGGACAGAAACCCGTAGAAACCAAGCCAAGCAACTCTCTCCTCGACATCGACGCATGGGACTAAGCAACAGCACACGCAGATAGTTGCAACCCAATAACCACAACGAAAGTTCAGCCTCCACAGGCTGAACTTTTTTTGTTGCGCGCCGAGACATAACGAACATTATGTTAAATAGGGAACTCGGGGAGGCGCCAATGTTGCTGTGCGTTGAGGAATAGGCATGGAGAACGCAAAAAAAACGCATAAGTTTTTGTGTTTTAGAGAATTTGTGTTACCTTTGCAAGTGGTTTTGCCCTCGTGGCAGTGCCGCAATCATGAATAGGATAACAAAAAAATAATACACAACCATGACAAAAGCAGAAATAGTAGCAGAAATCAGCAAGCAGACAGGCATTGAGCGCGAGAAAGCCCTGAATGTGCTGGAGAGCTTCATGCTCATCGTGAAAGATCAGACCTCAGGCGGAGAAGACGTATTCCTCCGTGGCTTCGGCACATTCACAACCAAAACTCGCGCCGCCAAGGTGGGCCGCATCATCAAGGAGAACAAGTCGGTCGTAGTGCCAGCGCACAAGATACCATACTTCAAGCCTTGCGCAGAATACAAGCAGATGTTCTGATGCGTGGTTCCGTGCCGCATCAGAGCCTTATGCTCTACGTCTGAGAAACACATTCATTTATGACCATTCGTCAGCACACCGTGTCTGCGAATGGTCATAATCTGTAATACACTTCTTACGACATAAAGCATCATTTATATTTTTGTCGAACAGATGTTGCGTTAAAAAATTTGGCAATAGTTGCCCTCGAAAGTGGACAGCCGTTGAACGGACTAGTAGGCAACCGCCGGCATAGATAATCTGCATTGGCTGACGATTATAATTTG
>JAFLUT010000071.1 GCA_022508665.1 Prevotellaceae bacterium
GTGAACGGCAGGGCGTTTCAGAGGTGCGCCGTTGTCGTTCTGAACAGTAAAAGGGAAGTTTGGATAGTGCTAAACTGTTTAACGTGAACTTGACGAACTTTAAGGACCATAAATATATTTTCGTCAAACTGACGTTATTATAGATGTTGTACAGATTGCTTATTCCTCCAACACAATCCACCCTTTATCGTCAAATGTCATCTTTCTGATGAATAGTTTTGCCTTGCCATTGTCAGCCTTTGAGTATGCATGGCTGACGAAATACCACTGACCGTCGAACTGATAGGCGGCATTATGACCTACACCAAAGTATTCCGAGTTCGGACCTATCAGAGTGTCACCACCTCCTTTCTCCATAGGCTGACCTTTGCTGTCTTTGTAAGGGCCTGTTATCTTCTTACTCCTGCCGACAACGGTACGATAGGTGCTGCGCTCACCACGGCAGCAATAGTCAAAACTGACAAATAGGTAGTAGTATTTGCCATTCTTAATGATAAATGGAGCTTCCACAGCATTGTCACCAGCCTCGATAGTGTCATTCCCTTCAATGGTGTAATGTTCTATATTATCAATCTCAGCAAGCGTGATCTTTCTGCCCACACGACGCGATATAGTCTTAGGCTTCGATGCTGGAGTCTTGAAATCTGCTTTCAGTTTGACGAGTTGAATGCCGTCCCAAAATGAGCCGAATGTGAGCCACGGAGTGCCTTTGTCATCGACTATGAGGTTAGGGTCAATGCAGTTGTAATTATCCACATGCTGATGCGAAACGATGACAGGTCCGCAGTCCTCCCAGAGATAGTCGGGCGAAGTCGTATCAAGTGTCTTATTAGTCGCCAAGCCAATGGCTGAACGGTTCTTCCCGAAAGTAGAACATGAGTAATACATGAGCCATTTCCCATTGTGGTAAGAAATATCGGGAGCCCATGTATGCCCACGATAACCACGAATGGAGTCCATTGCCCATTGCGGTGGCGTGGTAAATGCCGCCCTCTCCATCTGCCATGTTTTCATGTCGGCAGAAGACATGCAGCCTATCCCCATGCCTGTAGAGAAGATATAATATCTCCCGTCTTCCCCTCGAGCCATAACAGGGTCGTGTACATCGGGATTTTCAGCATTGAACTGAAAACGTGGTCTGCGTTTTGCTACTTCCGCATCTTGTGCCGATGCTAAGAGCGAGAATGTTGCGAAGATAAGAGTTAGTAGATGTTTCATATAAAAGGTATTTTTGTAGGTTATAGAAGTTTGTTTATATTTGTTGGATTTTATGGTTGTATGTTGTCGGCAAATGGTTGTATGACGGACTTGTTATTGAATTTCATCCATTTGTAAGGTTAGTTTCATCACGACCCAGCCATTCTTTTCGACTATTTTTGTTGTGGAAAGTTTATTTACGGTGGCGGCTTTTTGTATGTCGGGGATGTCGGAGGTGAAGAATCCCGAAAGGAAAAGGGTGCCACCGGGGGAGAGATGCTGCGTGTAGGTGGGGAGGTCGGCGATGATGATGTTTTTGTGTATGTTGGCAACAATGGTGTCGAACATTCCTTGTATGGCGGATGAGTCGCCGAGGAGGATTTCCACATTATTAATATTATTAAGGGCGAAGTTCTCCTTGGCATTCTCCACGCTGAAAGGGTCAATGTCAATGGCTACGACCTGTTTTGCTCCTTGCATCGCCATGGCTATGCCGAGAACGCCTGTGCCTGTTCCCATGTCGAGGACTCGCTGATTGGAGAAATCTTCGGAAAGTAGAAGGGATGTTATCTGATAGGTTGTTTCGTGAGAGCCTGAGCCGAATGCCATGCGTGGGTTCAAATGAATGCCGAACTCACGCTCAAGGATTGGGTCGAAACTGTTGCGTTCCCACTCCTCGTTCCAGTCCTTATCTTCCAGTTCGTGGATGCTGTAAGTAAATTCCATGTCAGGAATGCAGATGTCGTCGAGAGTGGAATCAAGGCACGATTGGCAAAAGTTGTCTCGCTGTATGTATGCCTTGATGCCGTTGTCTGTCTGCTCAAAACTGTCGTATCCAACGTCAAAGAGCATGGCTGTGAGGATATCGCTTGCAGCCTCAGAATACGGTGTGATGGTGATGTCGGCAAAGATGTATCGCATGGTGTTGAGTTGAGGTGTTTTCTACTAATGTGTAGTTAATCTTCATACTTGATTGTCAAGTCGATGAGGTCTTGATAACTGCCGTTGAAGACGTTGATGTCAACGTGTCCTTTTATGCCATCAACCTTGCCGATGTCCGTGTGCTGCCAAAATCGCCAGTCGCCTTTGTATTGCAGGGAATCGACGTGGTAGTGGGCTATCCAGTAGTGGTAGCGGTCGAAATCGGGAGTGTTGAGATATGTCGTTTTGAATTTATAACTGGTGTAGAGAATAGGGAGAGTGCCATAATGCTTCTCCACTGTTTCCATCCATTGCAAAACTTCATGCTGAAGTTGAGGAATGGAGTAGTTGCCTGTCTCCTCCACATCAAGCACTGGCGGCAGGTCTCGCTCGTCGAGTTGCACCATTTTGCAGAAATACTTTGCTTGCGCCTTGCCCGATGTGTGAGGGCTGAAATAGTGGTACGCACCCCGAATGATGTCGTTCTTTCGGGCGTTGTGAAAGTTCTGGTTGAAATTTTCGTCCCAGATGTCTGTGCCTTGGGTGGCTTTGACGAAGACGAATGAGACGGGGGCGCCTTGTATCTGGGCGTTGCGCAGTTTGTCCCAGTTGATGTCGCCCTGATAGTGTGAAATGTCTATGCCTCTCACCTCTCCTTTTGGGTAAGTCACTTTTGTGTATATGGCTTTCCAGCGGAAGGAGTAAGGGCCTACGAATGTTTTATATAGAAAAACAAGATATATGACGGCAATGATGCCGAGCGCAATCCACAGAATATAAGAAGGCACACGGCGCAAGATGCTTCGCCGCGTGCCTTTCTTTTTCCTTCTTTTGGTTTTGCGCTTCTTGGGCATTTATTTTGCCTGTTCGAGTTGAAGTGTCTTTGTTGTCTGGTCGCAAACCTCTGATGGACCCCAGTACTGGATTGGACCGGGATAAACGTATGCTGTGTTCTTTGCCCACTCCTCGCGATGTGCAGCGAAGAACTTGAATGGAGCGCCGTCAAGTTCCACAAGCGCTTTGCGGATAACAGGCTTCATCTTGCCGTTACGCTTCTCGAGGTTCATCATCATTGTGATTGGCACACCGCCTGCTATCCACTCTGCGGCAGGGGCGGTGGTGTTTTTGATGACTGACATATAGCCTGTCTTGCCGTTGGCGATGAGGCGTGAAGCGTTGTAGCCGAGCGAGTAGCAGTAGTCGGCGTCGTAGTTGGATGGGGCGGCGCAGCGGCCTTCGTAGCCGAAGAAGTGGTGCTGTGTGCCGAACTTGCCTACGTATTTGCCTTCTTTTTTCCACGCAGCGAGTTTGTCTGCCACCATTCGGGAGAGGAGTTTCTCGGTCTCGATGAGTGACACCTGCACGTTGCCGTGTGGGTCGCGGTCGAGAGCGAGTTGTGATGCTACGTCAGCAGGAAGCGAAGTGAACACAGCGAGATTGTCAGCAGAAAGATGCTCTCTGACGAATGCCAACTGCTCGTCGGCGGTGGCGATGTTCTGTGCCTCGGGCAGTGCGAGGATGTCGTTGAGTTCGGCGATGAGTTTCTTGATGGCTGGGATGAACTCGATGATGCCTTCGGGGATGAGTACTGTGCCGAAGTTGTTGCCTTCTGCCGCACGTGCCGCAACAGCCTCTGCGATGTATGTTACAACGTCGTCGAGTGACATTGCCTTGGCCTCAACCTCCTCGGAAACGAGGCAGATGTTGGGCTGGCACTGGAGGGCGCACTCGAGGGCGATGTGGGATGCTGAACGACCCATCAGCTTGATGAAGTGCCAGTATTTGCGTGCTGAGTTGCAGTCGCGCTGAATGTTGCCGATGAGTTCTGAGTATGTCTTGCAGGCGGTGTCGAAACCGAAGGATGTCTCGATTTGGTCGTTTTTGAGGTCGCCGTCGATTGTCTTCGGACAGCCGATGACCTGCACGCCGTACTGCTTTGCGGCATAGTATTCGGCAAGCACGCAAGCGTTGGTGTTGGAGTCGTCGCCGCCGATGATGACGAGTGCCTTGATGCCCAGTTCGCGGAGGATTTGGATGCCTTTCTCAAACTGGTCTTCTTCTTCCAGCTTTGTGCGGCCAGAGCCGATGATGTCGAAGCCGCCAGTGTTGCGATATTCGTCCATCAGTTCGGGAGTGATTTCGATGTATTTGTGGTCTACGAGACCGCCAGGACCGAGGATGAAGCCGTAGAGCTTGTTGGCGGGATTGAGCGACTTGACGCCGTCGAAAAGTCCCGAGATGACGTTGTGGCCGCCTGGTGCCTGGCCGCCCGAAAGGATGATGCCCACGTTGAATGCGGGGAGTTCCACTGGCTCGCCTGACTCGAATGTGATGACTGGCATACCGTAGGTGTTGGGGAAAAGTTCCTTGATTTCTGCCTGGTTGCCGACAGACTGGGTTGCTGCGCCCTCAACAGCCTTCACCGCTCCCTGCAATGCCTTGGGGAGTTTGGGCTGATATGCAGCGCGTGCTGCTTGAAGATTTGAAATTGCCATTTGTTTGTATTTTTATATTGTTGTATATTAGATATTTATACGATATAGTTTATCATCGTTTTCTTACACCGCTTATCACCTAATTGATGAACCGCGTATCGATTTACCGATGAGCGGTGTTTCGATTGTCCGATGAGCGGTGTATAGTTTGCGGCACTACTTTTTGAGCGCTTCACGAGCCGTCTTGACGTAGCCAAGTGCTTCCTTACACTTGTCAGTCACATACTGCCAGTCACCTGCCTTAACCTTGTCCGATGGGAAGAGTTTTGAACCCATGCCCACGCAGTAAACACCTGCCTTGAACCACTCAGTAAGGTTTTCCTCCGTTGGAGCAACACCGCCAGTCACCATGATTTTTGACCAAGGCATAGGTGCTTTGAGGTTCTTCACCATTGCAGGGCCATAGACATCGCCCGGGAAGAGTTTCGTGAGGTCACATCCGAGTTCCTGTGCCTTTCCTACCTCGCTGACAGAGCCACAGCCGGGGCAATATGGCACGAGACGGCGGTTGCACACGGGGGCAATCTCGGGGTTGAAAAGGGGACCGACAATGAAGCAGGCGCCCAACTGGATGTAGAGTGCAGCCGTAGGAGCATCTACCACAGAACCCACACCGAGAGCGAGTTCTGGACATTCAACAGCAGCGAATTTCACGCACTCGGCAAACACCTCATGTGCGAAATCGCCACGGTTAGTGAACTCGAAGGCACGCACACCACCGTCGTAGCAAGCCTTGATGACATTCTTTGCCACTTCCGCATCCTTGTGATAGAACACAGGCACCATGCCCGTTTCGCCTATCTTTGCCATAACAGCAAGTTTATCGAACTTTGCCATTTGTTTCTTTATGTATTTGAAATGTTGATAATCTGTTTATTAACGCCTCACACGACACATTAACGCTGTACACGACCGTTGGCATTTCCACCAGCCAATGCCTCAACCTCCTCAACAGAAACGTGGTTGAAGTCGCCCGGAATAGTATGCTTCAATGCCGATGCTGCCACCGCAAATTCAAGCGCCTCGCCCTGTGTTGCCTTCGTGAGCAAGCCGTGGATGAGACCGCCAGAGAATGAGTCGCCACCGCCCACACGGTCGATGATTGGGTTGATGTCGTAACGCTTGCTCTGATAGAACTCCTTGCCGTCGTAGATGAGGGCCTTCCATCCGTTGTGCGTTGCAGAGAAACTTTCGCGGAGAGTGGACACCACATACTTGAAGCCGAACTCCTTGGCCATAGCCTTGAAGATGCCTTCATAGCCTGCCGCGTCGGTCACTCCTGCCTCTACGTCTGCATCGGGCTTGAAACCGAGGCACAACTCGGCGTCTTCTTCATTGCCGATGCACACGTCGACGTACTGCATAAGCGGACGCATAATGGAGATTGCCTTTTCGCTCGTCCACAACTTCTTGCGGAAATTGAGGTCGCACGACACCGTGACTCCGTGCTTCTTCGCCGCGATGCAGGCCAACTTCAGACACTCGGCAGAAGCGTCGCTGATGGCAGGAGTGATGCCCGACCAATGGAACCAGTCAGCACCCTCGAAAATCTTGTCGAAATCAAAATCCTCTGGCTTAGCCTCTGCGATAGAAGAATTTGCACGGTCATAGATTACCTTCGATGGTCGCATGCTTGCACCTGTCTCGGCATAGTAGAGACCGACGCGCTCGCCACCACGGGCAATGAAGTCTGTGTTTACGCCGAACTTACGCATTGCGTTCACTGCAATCTGCCCGATTTCGTGCTTGGGCAACTTGCTGACAAACACGCTCTCGTGTCCGTAGTTTGCCAAACTGATGCCGACATTTGCCTCACCACCGCCTGGGATGATGTTGAACTTCTCGGCCTGAACAAAACGGTAGTTCCCTTCTGGAGAAAGGCGAAGCATAATTTCGCCCATAGTAACGATTTTAGCCATAATATATCTATATACGTATATAATTATGTGCAAATATAAATCTTTTTGGCGAGAAAAGCGATGTCCGACAAACAAAAACTATCCCGAAGATTAAATTTTATCCAAAATGTATTTTTATATGGCGATAATTCCGTACCTTTGTGCGATTTTTCTCACATTCAGAAGTATTGTTAAGGTAAATTAAGTTATGGAGATAAAGTCCAAAATTCGCATTAAGGATATTGCGGAAAGGGCAGGTGTTTCGGTTGGCACAGTAGACAGGGTTATACACGGCCGCAGCAACGTATCGCCAATTAGTCTTGAACGAGTACAGAAAGTACTCGACGAAATAAATTTCACGCCAAATCACTACGCTTCGGCATTGGCATCGCATAGCGTTCATCAGTTCGCAGCAATCTTGCCCATGCACGAGGTGGATAGTTATTGGGCTCGTGTGGAAAACGGACTTATCGACGGTGTCCGCCGCTTCAACGACTTCAAAATCTCTTTCAAAATCTTCCGTTACGACCCTTTCAATACCGAGACATTCAAGTTCGAGTGCCAAAACCTGCTTGACGCCAATCCCGACACAGTGATTGTTGGTCCTATTTTCAACTACTCCATAATGGAGAACTTCACCTCCAAACTCGATGAGAGAAACATCCCCTACGCTCTGCTCGACTCCAACTGGCCAGAGTTCAACTACCGCATTTTCTATGGGCAGGACTCGCTCCAGAGCGGCGCATTCGCCGGGCATATTATCTCCTTGGCTGTCGATAGCGACACACAGCAGATAGCCCTCTTCAAAGTGCTTGGCGAAGGGCGCGTGGCAAGCCGGCAGCAGATGAACCGCGAGGTAGGCTTCCGCAAATACATGGAAGAGCATTGCCCCAACATAGAGATTGTAGACGTAAACCTCTATGTATACGACAAGCAAGGCATGAACGACATCATGCGCGAATTCTTCACCGCCAACCCCAACATCCGCCATGCCCTGTGCTTCAACTCTTCCGTTCACATCATCGCCAATTTCCTGCGAAACGAAATGCCCGAGCATCCACACGTCACGCTGCTCGGCTATGATGCCGTGAACGCCAACGCTGAGTGCCTTAAAAACGGCTCTGCCGACTTCCTCATCGCCCAGCATCCTCAGACACAGGGACTCAACTGCTTCCGTTCACTGTTCAACACGTGCGTGCTGAAGATGCAACTCCCCCGCGACCACTACATGTCAATAGAACTGTTGACAAAAGAAAACATAGATTATTATAAGGATTAGCCAAGCGTACAAAAGCACAAAAACCAAGCATTTTGTACACATTCCGCCTCATTTATTTGCTTTTTTCCAAAGAAAGCCGTATTTTTGTGGCAAAATTCTATAATCTAAAACCCAAAACTTACACAAAATGAGTACAAGACAGAAACGCTACTTCCTCACAGAGGAGGAGATACCAACACAGTGGTATAACATTCAGGCGGACATGAAGAACAAGCCCCTGCCACCCATTCACCCAGCAACAAAGCAACCTCTGAAACCCGAGGACTTGTTCCCCGTATTTGCCGAGGAACTGTGCCGTCAGGAACTTGACCAAGAGAATGCGTGGATTGACATTCCGGAGGAAGTGCGTGACATGTACAAATACTACCGAAGCACACCGCTTGTACGTGCCTACGGATTGGAGGAGGCTCTCGGCACTCCTGCACATATATACTTTAAGAATGAGAGCGTCAGCCCTGTGGGCAGCCACAAACTGAACTCCGCTTTGGCACAGGCTTACTACTGCAAGAAGCAGGGAGTGACCAACATCACCACAGAGACTGGTGCAGGACAATGGGGCGCGGCTCTCTCATACGCTGCCAAAGTTTTCGGCTTGGAAGCCGCTGTATATCAAGTGAAAATCAGTTACAACCAGAAGCCTTACCGCCGCAGCATCATGCAGACATACGGTGCGCAGGTAACTCCGTCGCCCTCAATGTCCACAAAGGCTGGTCGCAAAATCCTTACCGAAGACCCCAACAACCAAGGCTCTCTTGGCACAGCCATTTCTGAGGCTATCGAATTGGCGATGAGTACGCCAAACTGCAAATACACGCTCGGCTCAGTGTTGAGCCATGTGACTCTTCATCAGACAATTATCGGTCTCGAAGCCGAAAAGCAAATGGCTAAGGCAGGTGAATACCCCGACATCGTGATTGGCTGTTTCGGCGGCGGCTCAAACTTCGGCGGCGTGGCATTCCCATTCATGCGCCACAACATCTTGGACGGCAAGACCACTCGCTTTGTGGCAGCCGAACCAGCAAGTTGCCCTAAACTCACTCGCGGCGTGTTCCAGTATGACTTCGGCGACGTGGCAGGATACACACCGCTGCTGCCTATGTACACGCTTGGCCACAACTTCATGCCAGCCAACATCCACGCTGGCGGTCTTCGCTACCACGGCGCAGGCGTCATCGTCAGCCAATTGCTCAAAGACAAACTTATGGAGGCCGTCGACATTCCGCAGTTGGAGACATTCGACGCAGGCACACTCTTCGCAAAGGCAGAAGGCATCATCCCTGCCCCCGAAAGTTGCCACGCCATAGCAGCAGCAATACGCGAAGCGCAGAAGTGCAAGGAGACAGGCGAAGAAAAGGTAATCCTCTTCAACCTCTCTGGCCACGGCCTCATCGACATGGCGGCATACGACCAGTACCTCTCCGGCTCGCTGCAAAACTTCGAGGTGACCGATGCCGACGTAGCAAAGAACATATCCGAATTGGAGAAAGTCATTTGATAACCAAACAGACCTCACCTACACACATCCCCCTCCGCAATAACAACAGAACTGCACCCCAAAAGTTATACGTCTAACTTTTTTCTCTCCAACTTTTGGGATACATTTCAATTGCGGAGGGGGCTTTTTATGCCTCAACCACCCCCACGAGCGTTACCCAACCCTCAGCGATAGCGGCATCAAACACAACGCAGAAACAATATCTTACCACTCTCCATAGCCATACCCAGCCGCACGCATCCTTAAAATACAAGTTATGTTTTATAAAATATAGGTTAAATTTTAATAAATATAAGTTTAATTTTATAAAACATAACTTATATTTTAAGAAACAAGCGCTACGGATACGGGAACCGTCAAGCGTCAGGCATTGCATACGCACATCATTGATATCCGAAAAATCTTTCTGCTAATTGGAATTACCGTTGGTCGTTTCAGCAAATTTTTCTAAAAACGAGCCATATTTGAGCATATTTTCTGAATTTCGGAGTTTGCTTGGGTGGCATTGCTAAAATGCGTAACTTTGTATCGTAAAAATTATTATGATACAACTATGAAGAAAGAAACTATAGCGATTAACACTCCTTATGCTCGCACTGACGCATACGGTTCACTCGCTGTACCTATCTATACCAACGTTTCATTTGAGTTTGACAATGCGGAGGAAATGGCGGACGCTTTCTGTTTCCGCATCAAAGCACCCGATTACGGCCGTGTAGCCAATCCCACTGTGAGCAATCTGGAGCAGAGGGTACGCCAACTGACAGGCGCAGCACATGTGACGGCATTCAATTCGGGCATGGCTGCTATAAGCGGCATGCTGCTTACTGTTTCCGCACAGGGAAAGAACATTGTTACCTCACAGCATTTGTTTGGCAACACATGGGCGTTGATTAACGGCATGTCACGCTTCGGCGTTAAGCCTAATTTATTAGACCTCACCGACTTGAACGCCGTGGAAAAGGCTGTCGATGAGCAGACCTGCTGCATCTTTCTTGAGATTGTGACAAACCCTCAGCAGGAGGTTGCCGACATCAAGGCTTTGGCGGAGATTGCCCACCGCTATGGGGTGCCGTTGATTGCCGACTCGACAGCCATTCCTTTTACAGATACAAATATGAAGGAGTTGGGAGTTGATTTCGAGGTTGTGTCAAGCACCAAGTATTTGTCGGGCGGCGGCACATCGCTCGGCGGACTGATTATCGACTACGGAGCATTCCCAGACTATACCAAGCGTATAAAACTCGACCTTCTTCTTAACCTCGGAGCATACATGACACCTCATGCTGCCTATATGCAGACATTGGGATTGGAGACGCTCAATGTTAGATACCAGCGTCAAGCAGCCAATGCGCTTTGGCTTGCCAAGGCTATGCGTGAGGTGGAGGGCATCAAGAAGGTCACCTACATCGGACTGCCAGACAACCCATATCATGAGTTGGCACAGCGTCAGTTTGGACCTACGGCAGGAGCCATGCTCACTATCGACCTTGAATCGAAGGAGGCGTGTTTCAGTTTCCTTAACAGACTGAAACTCATACACCGAGCCACAAACCTGTTTGATAATCGCACGCTTGCCATACACCCAGCCTCAACTATTTTCGGATTGTTTTCAGAACATCAACTGGAACAAATGGACGTGAGGCAGACTACCATACGCCTTTCCATTGGATTAGAACATCCAGAGGATTTGTTGAGTGACATCAAACAAGCATTGCTGGCTTAAATGCAGCAGCCTCGCTTTTAGTCGGCATCATTTGACAAGAACTTTTCTGTTATTGAGGATGTAGATGCCACTTTGGGGGCGATGCACTCGTTGCCCACTCAAAGTGTAGTAAGTGCTATTGTCTGCCACACCTGCATCAGGTATTTCGATAGCATCTGCTACTCCAAAAACAAACTCCAAACGAGCCAAGGCTGTCTGGTCTATTTTTAGATAGCATTTCCCTTCGGGAATGGTCACATCTTTATCAACAACATTGAAATATGTATCACCGTCATTTTCTGCCAACGCATATATATCACCCCCCCCCAGTAACATCTCCATGCGACACTTGTAAATAGTTCTCGCCAACAGAAGGCGCAGAATCAACTATTTTCAGCAGATACATTCCTGCTTCTGCATGTAAAATCATCGGCGTATCAGCAGGAGCAGCCTTAATCTCTTGCAATATCACAGTAGACTCGGTCACTTCGGGTATAATATAGGCTGTCACCCCCTCTATCTCTGAGAAATCGAGAGCGTATTGACTATAATAAGTTATGTATTCGGCAGAACCTATTTCTACCTTGGGTATATAGGTTACGATTAGCCTCTCAATAGTAATGGAAGTACTACTTTCAGTGTTATGCGAGAAGGTAACTTGTTGCGCAGAGCCAGTCCAAGTGAAAGTAGTAGTATTCAAACTACCGCTGCCATTATTTGCGCTCACAAGCCGTTCACATCCTTCACCCTCAATCTTTATCTCTGTTATCAAGCACCCATTAGGAACGGACAATTCGCAAGTGCTGTTTTTATCGCTTGCTCCAGCAGACTTTACATACACTATGAGTTTCTCTCCATTTGGCCACGAAACACGCCCGTATGTCTTCAGCGAGACATTGCCAGAAGTCCAAGTTCTTTCACTTTCATCTATATTAGTATTCTCCGCTTTGGTACTCATAAGCGAGCCATAATCATATTTAAGGGTGAAGTCAAACACGCCGTCTTCAAGTTCATAGACTTTCAACACATAAGACGCCTCATCTGCACTAAATTTCTCCGTTTCTTCTCCTATGGCTGTGATAGTTGTAGTGCCAATGCCTGCAATAGTTACATTGCCAGTCTCTTCATCAACCGTCGCAACATCGTTGTTACTGCTGCTATATACTATTTCACCATTATATCCGTAGGCATAAGTCAGCGTGGGGAGACTGAACTCAGCAGCATTTATATCGACAATACAATTCTTCTCGCTGAAAGAGAAATCTGCATCTTGCAAAGTTCCGTCAGATGTGATTGTAAAGGTTGCTGTGGAAACTGCTGATACCACATCATCTTTAATGGCAATAGCATTGATAGTCGTAGTCTTATCTATGTAAATAGGAGAACTATAACTCAAACTGCTCTGTGTTGGCTGCGTCTCATCAGTTGTGTAGTAGATACTCGCTCCGTCTGTCGCACATGTGATTGTTACATTTAGCGGTGTAGAATATGTTCCACTTGCAGGAGAGAATGTAGGGGCAGCCACTGCCGATTCGTCTTCTTTTATTAGTTCATACACTTTGATAGCATGAGGATAGTCTGACATTCGGCTTTCCGCATACGCTTTATATGTATGAGAAGTTGCACTTGCATATCCCAAAAACCTATTATCGCTGCTGGTTGTCTGGATGATAACAGTATTATCTTCTTGAGGCAGGATTTTCCACCTCGTATCATATGACGAATTAGAACTGGTCGACCAAGCGAGATCTGCAGAATTTTTTGTTTTTACAAGATAATTACTACTTCCTCCAATACTAACATTCCTAATTAAAAATTCAGTTGACTTCTGTTCCAATTTCCACACATAAGCTTCTTTACCTGTTAGGCTTGCATTAGCAACATCCAGTTTCTCTGTCTGTAATGCATAGTTTGAAATGGTTGCATTCATAACATACCCATCCTGTTCAAACACGTATAAACCGCCATTTGTAACAGTCGTCACTTGTTGCAAACGATAAGTATCAGCGGATGCTGACGTTAACCCCACTACAAACAGCAGAGCGAGGAAAGACCACCTAATATGAGAAATAAAATGCTTCATTATAATATCAATATATCATTAAAGAAATTTGAAACAAAGATACAAACATTTTATTAACTTTTCGTCTTTTACCACTAAAAAAGCGTCAAAAAGGTTTCAATTTTATGCCTTTTCAAAGCAAACACAAGAATAAAACAAAAAGAAAGTGCATCGAACTTTCTTTCGATGCACTTTCACTATTATGAGATATGTATGACTTACACGATGCCCTGTGCCATCATAGCCTTTGCTACCTTCATGAAGCCGGCTACGTTTGCACCCTTCACATAGTTTACATAGCCATCTGGCTGTGTGCCGTACTTCACGCAGTTCTCATGGATGTTCTCCATAATCCAGAGGAGTTTTGCATCAACTTCCTCAGATGACCATGAGAGACGCTCTGAGTTCTGAGACATTTCGAGACCTGACACTGACACACCACCTGCGTTTGAAGCCTTGCCCGGTGCATAGAGAATCTGTGCCTCTTGGAATACACGGATTGCACCCGGAGTAGATGGCATGTTTGCACCTTCTGCAACAGCGATTACGCCGTTCTCTACGAGTGCCTTTGCTGCCTCCTCGTTGAGTTCGTTCTGAGTAGCGCATGGGAGAGCAATCTGAGCGCCCTTCTCGAACCAAGGCT
>JAFLUT010000072.1 GCA_022508665.1 Prevotellaceae bacterium
GGGCAAGAACGGTCTCCTTGGCACGAACACTTCTGACGGCAATGCCGCAGGCTCTACCTGCTACGGCGACAAGAAGACTTCAAACGGCAACTGCATCTGGAACATTGAGGAGACCGAGACACCTGAACCGCAACCTGACGACATTGATGCTGTTGGAGCTGATGCTGTCAAGGCAAACGGCAAGTATCTCGAGAACGGCAGGATCGTAATTTACCGAAACGGCATTAAGTACGGCGCTGACGGCTCGGTTGTCAAGTAGTTGCATTGCTGAAAGATTGTGTACGGTTCTGACAGGTCGTACACGCTTCCGAAAAGGTTGTGTGTAATGTCCGTTGAAATGGTATGCCCCACACCGATATTTGCGGTGTGGGGCATATCGTTTTTGCCTTGATTTTTATGCGCCTGCACAAAAAGTTCTGCATTTTTACTTATTGTTATAAAAGAAATTCGTAACTTTGCACGTCAAAATGGGTGTTATGGACGCGTTTAAGATTGATTTGTTAAATCCGAGGCTTGAGGGGCAGACCTTTGAGTATGAGATTGGCGATGATTTCTTTGCGGAGATAGATGGGCTGATACATCGGGGCAAGGTAAGGACGAAAGTCGAGTGCGTTGGTGTGGGGACTGTCTATAAGTTCATGATACACAGCGAGGGAAAGGTTATTGTTCCGTGCGACCGCTGTCTGTCTGACCTTGAATTGCGGATTGAGACGACTGACACGCTGAACGTGACGCTGGGCAGTGATTTTTCCGATGACGGTGACTGTGTGGTTGTTTCTGAGGCAGAAGGTTATGTAGACCTTGCACAGTTCATCTATGAATTTATAGCGCTCAGCATGCCTGTTGCGTGTTGTCACGAACCTGGGAAATGTGACGACGCGATGATGCACGAACTCAGCCGGTATCAATCTACCCGAAGTGGAGGAGAGGATGATGAGAGAGCAAATTCAAAAGAATATGGTGCTGACTCTGACGCAGGCAGTCCTGATGGCGAAAATTCCGTTGAGCCTGTGGACAAGCGTTGGGAGGCACTTAAACAACTGAAAAATAAACAATAAAATAATAAAAAGAAAATGGCACATCCTAAAAGAAGACAGTCTAAGACTCGTACAAGAAAGAGAAGAACTCACGACGTAGCAGTTGCTCCAACACTTGCAGTATGCCCAAATTGTGGGGAGTTCTATGTTTATCATACTGTTTGCCCTGCTTGTGGTTACTATCGTGGCAAGGTTGCTATCGTTAAAGAGGCTGCTATCTAATCTCATTCTCTAATTTTATGGGGAAAATAAATGCTGTTATAACAGGTGTAGGCGGATGGGTTCCTACGTACATCCTCGACAATGAGGAGATGTCTACTATCGTTGATACGAGCGATGAGTGGATAATGGAGCGCATCGGCGTGAAGACGCGTCACATTCTCAAGCCTGAGGAGGGTGTCGGGGTTTCGTTCATGATGACCAAGGCTGTGAAGCAGTTGCTTGACAAGACTGGTGCAGACCCAGACTCTATCGAGGCTGTGATTGCTGCTACATGCACTCCCGACTATCACTTCCCGTCTACGGCTTCGCTCATTATCGGCAACCTCGACCTGAAGAATGCCTTTGGCTTTGACCTCGAGGCGGCGTGTGCTGGTTTCCTCTTTGCGATGGAGACTGGTGCAAACCTCATTCGCAGCGGACGATACAAGCGTATCATCATCTGTGGTGGCGACCACATGTCGTCGATGACTAACTATGAGGACCGCAACACTTGCCCTATCTTCGGCGACGGTGCGGCTTGCGTGCTGATGGAGGCGACGGAGGAGGAATGCGGTCTGATGGACAGTTACCTGCGTGTGGATGGCAAGGGTTACGACAACCTCCACATGGCGGCTGGCGGTTCGGCTTGTATGCCGACTCATGAGACGGTCGACCAGCGTCTGCACTTCTGCTATCAGGAAGGTCGCACGGTGTTCAAGAACGCTGTGACGGACATGTCGGATGCTGTGGAACTCATCGCAAAGCGCAACAATCTGACTAAGGACGATGTGGCTTGGGTTATTCCTCATCAGGCGAATGTGCGCATAGAAAGTGCTGTGGCACGTCGTATAGGTGTGGATGAAGAGCACGTGATGATAAACGTTGACCACATGGCAAACACATCGAGCGGCACGCTTCCTCTCTGCCTTTGGGAGTATGAGCCTCAACTGAAGAAGGGCGACAAACTCATCTTCACAGCATTCGGAGCAGGCTTCTCTTGGGGAGCAAGTTACATGATATGGGGCTATGACGGCAGTAAGTTTGCCGATACTCCTGCGGAGTTCTACAAGGAGGGTATGATTAGCCGTGAGGAATGGTATGCCAAAAGAGGCAAGAAGTAAGTTTGCAATACAATGATAATAAGGGAACGCATCGCACAAGGTGCGTTCCCTTTTAAGTTTTTCCCAATTTTATACTTATATTATATATGCACAAATCTGGTTTCGTAAATATCGTAGGCAATCCCAATGTCGGCAAATCCACATTGATGAACCTCTTGGTAGGCGAGAAAATCTCTATTGCTACGTTCAAAGCGCAGACGACACGCCACCGTATTATGGGCATCATAAACGACAAAGACGTGCAAATCGTCTTCTCCGACACTCCGGGTGTGCTGAAGCCTAACTACAAACTTCAAGAGTCGATGCTTTCTTTTTCCGAAAGTGCATTGGTTGATGCCGATGTGCTGCTCTATGTCACAGACCCGTTGGAGAAGATTGACAAGAACGCTGATTTCTTGGAGAAAGTGGCGAAGATGGACGTGCCTGTTATTGTGCTTATAAACAAGATAGACTTGACTGACGAAAAGACTTTGGTCGGCTTGGTTGAGCAGTGGCACGAGGTGCTTCCTAAGGCAGAGATTGTGCCTATTTCCGCATTGCATAAGTTTAATGTTCAGCCAGTTCTCGACCGCATAAAGGAACTCATTCCCGAATGCCCTCCTTATTTCGATAAAGACCAACTGACGGACAAGCCTGCGAAGTTCTTTGTCACAGAGATTATCCGAGAGAAGATATTGCTCTATTACGACAAGGAAATCCCTTATTCTGTTGAGGTCGGTGTGGAGAGTTTCAAGGAAGATAATACTCATATACACATCAATGCTGTAATCTACGTGGAGCGTGATAGCCAAAAGGGAATCATCATTGGTCACGGTGGTAAGGCGCTTAAGAAGGTGGCAACAGAGGCTCGTAAGAGTCTTGAGAAATTCTTTGGGAAAAGCATCTATTTGGAGACATTCGTTAAGGTGGAGAAGGACTGGCGTAGTTCCACGCAGAAACTGAACCTTTTCGGATATAATCCTGAATAGTCAAAACCTTATTTCCAATTAGATAAATATGTATAATAGGGCATATTCTTCCGAGCGTATAGACACGCTGAAAGACAATGAGGTGTTTGTGTTCGGTAGCAACCTTCAAGGGCATCATGGTGGCGGTGCAGCTCGTGTGGCAATGGAGCAATTTGGTGCTGTGTGGGGGCAAGGTGTGGGAATGCAGGGAAAGAGTTACGGCATCCCCACTATGCATGGAGGAATAGATGACATCAAGCCATACGTTGATGAGTTTATTGCTTATGCCAAGACGCATCCGGAAAAGACTTTCCTTGTCACTCGCATTGGCTGTGGTATCGCAGGATTTCGTGACGAGGATATGGCTCCGCTTTTTGCTCCAGCTATAGAGGTGGAGAACATATTATTGCCTGCATCTTTTGTGATGCTTCTTTGATGAGGTGAAACGCAATAACAGCAGCTTTGTTTTTCTGTATAGCGTGTACAAAAAAATCTAAAAACATATAATGTTCCACAATGTTTGTTGTGTTTGTTCCACATAAAATGTGTATCTTTGCAGTTGGAATTGAATGACAAAAATTGACGGAACAATATGGGAAAAATCATAGCATTGGCAAATCAGAAAGGTGGTGTAGGAAAAACAACTACTGCCATCAACCTTGCCGCAAGCCTTGCTGCACTTGAAAAGAAGGTGCTTGTGGTTGATGCTGACCCGCAAGCAAATGCGTCTTCTGGTTTGGGAGTGGATATTCAACAGGTAGATACATCTATATATGATTGTATCATCAACTCTGCTGACCCGCATGAGTGCGTATATACAACGGATATAGACGGTTTGGATGTAATTCCGAGCCATATAGATTTGGTTGGCGCTGAGATAGAAATGTTGAATGTGGACAAGCGTGAAATGGTGCTGAAAAGGGTGCTTGACCCGTTGCGTGAGGAATATGATTATATTCTGATAGATTGTTCTCCGTCGTTGGGTATTATCACGGTCAATTCACTGACTGCCGCTGACTCAGTAATTATTCCTGTGCAGTGTGAGTATTTTGCGCTGGAAGGCATAAGTAAACTGTTGAACACCATTAAGATAATCAAGTCGAAACTTAATCCGAACCTTGAGATAGAGGGCTTCTTGCTTACGATGTATGACTCACGTCTGCGTCTTGCAAACCAGATATACGATGAGGTGAAGCGCCATTTTCAGGAGTTGGTGTTCAAGACTGTCATTCAGCGCAATGTAAAGTTGTCGGAGGCTCCCAGCCACGGCATACCGTGCATTCTGTATGATGCCACTTCCAATGGGGCGAAGAACTACATTTCGTTGGCGAAGGACATCGTAAGCCGAGAAGTAGCCAAGGCGTAAATGCTGAGACGATAAAGGATTTGCAAAATTACACATTATTTATAATATGGCAGTAAGAAAAAAGTTTGGTCCAGCCCTTGGACGTGGACTTGACGCATTGATTTCAACTGAGGATGTTCGTCCTGAAGGGGCATCTACAATCAATGAGATAGAGATTGCTTTGATAGAGCGTAACCCTAATCAGCCACGTAGGGAGTTTGAAGAGGAGGCATTGCAGGAGTTGGCGGATTCTATAGCGGAGGTGGGTATCATTCAGCCCATAACGCTGCGTGAGTTGGACAACGGACACTATCAGATTATTGCAGGTGAGAGGCGTTGGCGTGCGTCGCAACGTGCAGGTCTTAAGACTATTCCTGCTTACATCCGTACTGCGAGCGACGAGAATGTGATGGAGTTGGCGCTGATAGAAAATATCCAGAGGCAAGACCTTAACTCCATAGAGATAGCGTTGGCGTATCAGCATCTCATTGACGAGTATAACTTGACGCAGGAGAGGCTGAGCGAAAGGGTGGGGAAGAAGCGTGCCACTGTGGCGAACTATCTGCGTCTGCTGAAACTGCCTTCTCAAGTGCAACTTGCTATACAGAATCATCAGATTGACACGGGGCATGCACGTGCGCTATTGGCTATCGACGACCCGAAAAGCCAAGTGAAACTGTTTAAGGAGATACAGGAGAAAGGGTTCTCAGTGCGTCAGGTGGAGGAGATGGTGAAGCAGATAAATTCGGGTGATGCCACGTTGGAGGGCAAGCCAAAGGATGCTGCCCGCAAGCAGGTGAGTGGCGAGTATGCGGACTTGCAAAGTCTGTTGGCGGCAAAGATTGGAAAATCTGTGAAAGTCACCGCTTCAGCCAAAGGAGGGGGCAAGGTGTCTTTCTCTTTCAAGGATGCAGACGAACTGAGGCATATACTTTCTCTTTTCCAGAATTGATATAGTGTTGAAACGTTGGAGGTTGGCATATTGCAGTTGGCTGATAACCCTGTGCGTCTGCTTATATAGCGTTGATGCGGTGGCACAGGAAATCATAGAGAGTGACCCTGTGCCTCATGCTATGGCACGGAGACAGGGTCTGTTACAGGCTGCCTCGGATTCAGTTGTTTCGATAGATTCATTGCTGTCAATCAAGATAGATTCGATAAAATCAGATGAAAATTACATGGTGGCTACTGGGGTATTCCCCGATTCCTCATCTGTATATCTGTCCTTTTCCCCCGACTCGGTGCAGGATGCCTTAGCCCTTAATCTGCAAGAGCGTTTCATTCCCGACCCGAAGAAGGCGCTGTGGATGGCAATAGTGATACCCGGCGGTGGACAGATATATAATAGGAAATACTGGAAATTGCCACTCGTGTATGGAGGATTTCTTGGTTGCCTGTATGCGTTGAATTGGAACAATACCATGTACCGTGACTATTGCCAAGCATATATCGACATCATGGATAGTGATGAGAACACGAAGAGTTATGAGAACTTTCTCCCTATTGGGTATGATGTGAATGCTAACATCGGGCGTTTGCAAGAAATCTTTCAGAGAAAAAAGAATTATTATCGGCGATATAGAGATTTGAGCATGTTCTGTATGATTGGTGTCTATGCACTGTCTATTCTGGATGCCTATATAGATGCGGAATTGTCGAGTTTTGATATTAGCCGTGATTTGTCAATGAAGGTTCATCCTGCGGTCATCAACGAGCGTTATTCCGCTATGCGAGGCAGTGGGATGAGTACTGCGTCATACGGATTACAGTGTAGTTTATATTTTTAACAAATGAAATAATAATAAATATATGAAAAGACTTATATTAACGTGTATTTCTGCTATCGGGATGTATTGTTGCTATGCACAGGACGTTATAACGGTGGTTGAAGAAGACGGAAAAACCGAAGTGTTCGATATGCCTGAGGGTATGCTCATCAATGAAGAAGAGTTGATGAAAGACTATACAAATGCAAACAATCTTCAAGAGGGGACTGGCACAAGCCGCACACTTTCATACAGTGATTCTGTGTTAGTTGACCGCATTTCTCGCATACCTACGACTATTGAAATGCCTCTGAATGATGTAACTCGTAAGTTTATCGACACTTACAGTACTCGAATGAAGTCGGCGGTGTCGATAATGTTAGGGTCAGCGAATTTCTACAACCCTATTTTTGAGGAGGCGTTGGAAAGATATGGTTTGCCGCTGGAGTTGAAATATCTGCCTGTGATAGAGTCTGCTTTGTGTCCTTCGGCAACGTCAAAGTCTGGGGCTGCAGGTTTGTGGCAGTTTATGATAAATGCAGGAAAACAATATGGTTTGGAGATAAATACATTGGTGGATGAACGCCGCGACCCAATAAAGTCAAGCGAAGCCGCAGCACGTTTTTTGAAAGATTTGTATGATATGTTTGGCGATTGGGGGCTTGCCATAGCAGCGTACAACTGTGGACCGGGTGGCGTGCAGAAGGCAGTGTTGCGTTCTGGCAAGCAGGAGGGTGCTGACTTTTGGTCTATATATAACCTATTGCCACGTGAGACTCGCGGTTATGTTCCTGCATTCATTGCTGCAACGTATATAATGAACTATTATTGCGAGCATGGCATCACTCCTCGTGAAGCCACTTTGCCTTTGGAATCGGACACTATTGTGGTGCAGAAAGATGTAACTTTTGCTCAGATTGCCTCAAAGTGCAATGTTGGAGTAGAGGAGTTGCGTGCAATCAATCCGCAGTATCGCAAAGATATTGTTCCTGCTAATTATGTGCTTTGCCTTCCTGCCAGTGCTATAGAAGACTTTATCGTAAACGAGGATAGCATTTATGGCAGCACAGGCGGTGATATGGCAAATTTGAGGCGAACTGTAACGGATGATGTCGATGTTGCTACAGAGACTGCAACAGGAAATACTCGTAGCAGAAACTCACGTTCAACACGCAATAACTCTCGCAGTCGTCAGCAGTCAAAGAGCGTTGCAGTAAAGAGCGGAGACACACTCTCTAATATAGCCCGTCGCAATGGTACTACTGTTGCAAAACTGCGTCAGATGAACGGTCTCAAAGGAGACATGATTCGTCCGGGGCAGAAGTTGCGCGTGAAGTGACGGTAGGGCCGTTTTGTTCAGAGTTTTCTTTATGAGATAAAGTGCATAGTTGGTTGTATAATATAAATAATGTGGTCTTATGGAAACCGTGATAACAAACATTGAAAGTGAAGAGCAGATGGTCAATGATGCGTTTCAGCGTCTGTTAGATTCTTACCTTGCCAGTCCGCATCGCAAGAAGGTGGACGTCATAAGGAAGGCTTTTAACTTTGCCAAGCATGCCCATAAGGGAGTGCGTCGTTTGTCGGGCGAGCCATATATTATGCACCCGATAGCCGTTGCACAGATAGTGTGTTCAGAGATTGGGCTTGGCTCCACATCTATTTGCTCCGCATTGCTGCATGATGTGGTCGAAGACACAGACTATACGGTGGAGGACATCGAGAATATGTTTGGATCGAAAGTGGCGCAGATTGTCGACGGCTTAACAAAAATTGCAGGTGGAATATTCGGTGACCACGCTTCGGCGCAGGCGGAAAACTTCAAGAAACTCTTGCTTACAATGAGCGATGACATTCGTGTCATTCTCATCAAGATAGCCGACCGCTTGCACAATATGCGAACCCTTGGCAGTCAAGCAGTTAACAAGCAATATAAGATAGCAGGAGAAACGCTTTACATCTATGCTCCTTTGGCAAACAGGCTTGGTCTTAACTCCATAAAGACGGAGTTAGAAGACCTTAGTTTCAAGTTTGAGCATAAAGAGGAGTATGCAGCCATAGAGAGTAAGTTGGTTGCTACGAAAGCAGAGCGTGACACCGTGTTTGATGAGTTTACTGCTCCTATCCGCAAGGAGTTAGACAGGCTTGGTTTTAACTATGAGATAAAGCAGCGAGTAAAGTCCGTCTATTCTATATGGCGGAAGATGCAGAACAAGCATATTCCGTTTGAAGAGATATACGATATACTTGCTGTCAGAATTATCTTCGACCCAGCCGACCCCCAAGAAGAACTTAATGAGTGCTTTGATATATATGTGAAACTCTGTCAGATATACACGTCGCATCCCGACCGCCTTCGCGACTGGGTAAGTCATCCGAAAGCAAATGGCTATCAGGCACTTCATGTGACGCTCATGTCGCAAAAGGGAGAGTGGATAGAGGTGCAGATACGTTCTCGTCGCATGGACGAGATAGCAGAGAAAGGCTTTGCTGCCCATTGGAAATACAAAGATGGCGACAAGACTGAAAGTGCCTCTGAACAGGAACTCGACAAGTGGCTGGCTACCATTAAAGAGATACTCGACGACCCGCAACCAGACGCAATGGATTTCCTCGACACAATCAAACTTAATCTTTTTGCTTCAGAAATTTTTGTTTTCACTCCAAAAGGCGACATACGCACCATGCCAGCAGGTTCTACCACTCTCGACTTCGCTTTCAGCATACACACCTTTGTCGGCAGTCAGTGCATCGGTGCGAAGGTAAACCACAAACTCGTGCCAATCAACTATAAACTGAATAGTGGCGACCAAGTGGAAATCCTTACATCAAAATCCGTCCGCCCCACAAAAGAATGGCTCGACATTGTGACCACAGCCAAAGCCACCACCAAGATATTAGCGCTTCTTCGCAAAGAGGAACGAGAGTCACGGAAGAAAGGTGAAGCGATGCTTGATGAGTTCTTGAAAAAGAATGACATCGTAAAGGACACTTTGGTCATAGACAAACTTTGTGAATTGCACGACTATTCCAAGCCAGAGCTCCTGTATGTTGCCATTGCTGAGGAGAAAGTAATACTCTCGCAAGGAGACATCAATGCTTTGAAGGAAAAGGAAGATGTTCCCGGCTGGAAGAAACTTCTTTCTTTTGGGAAAAAGGCAAAGAAGAAAGACAGTCCACAGGAGAAAGAGAAAGTTGGAGCGAACTTTGACAAAAAGAAGATATTGGTGCTGAATGAAGAGACTTTAAGAACCAAATATACTCTGAGCGATTGCTGCAAACCCATTCCGGGTGATGCCGTAATGGGCTATATTGATGACGACAAGCACATAGTAATCCACAAGTTAGATTGTCCGCATGCCGTGAAACTCAAAGCGAACCATGGTAATCGTGTGCTTGGCGCAAAATGGGAAATGAACAGGCAAGCCATATTCCCAGTGTCTATCTATGTGAAAGGCTTTGACAAACTCGGTCTCCTTCACGACATGACGGAAGTCATATCGCAATTGCACGGCATCAACATCCGCAAACTTGAAGTGGAGTGCGACAAAGGCATCTTTGAATGCACCATACAGATGTATGTGCATGACACAAACGATGTCAAGACTATAATCAATGGCTTACGCAGAATCTCTGATGTGAAAGAGGCGACAAGGATATAGAGAAAGTACTATATAAAGTGTGTGCCGATAGTGCATGAAAAAGGATAAAAACTTCTGTGCAGTTAGGTAAATGCTTGATTGTTTTGCTCTTTCATAAAAAACTTTGTACCTTTGCAACGATATGTAGCCGACCCTCGGCCCTGTCTGAAGGATAGGGAGAGCCATCTGAGGGGAGGCAGTAGTAACCTTATAAGGGGATTATGGCTCTCAGTTCGTGAGAACTCTCTTAGAAAATTTGTAGTGAACGTTTATGGCAAATTTAGTAGCGATCGTTGGACGCCCCAATGTGGGAAAGTCAACGCTTTTCAACAGATTGACAAAGACTCGTCATGCCATTGTGAGTGACGAGGCTGGCACAACACGAGACCGCCAGTACGGCAAGTGCGAGTGGGGAAACAAGACATTTTCGGTGGTAGACACTGGCGGCTGGGTGGTAAACTCTGACGATGTGTTTGAGGAAGAGATACGCCGGCAGGTGCGTATCGCAATAGAGGAATGTGACGTTATCCTTTTCCTTGTAGATGTGAAGACTGGGGTGACCGACCTCGACATGGAGGTGGCAAACATTCTTCGTCGTAGCAAACTCCCTACATTTGTGGTGTGTAACAAGGTCGATAGCAATGAACTTCGGTATGACTCTGCGGAGTTTTATAGCCTTGGACTTGGCGACCCTATGTGCATCAGCGCTGTGACAGGCAGCGGAACAGGCGATTTGCTGGATGCATTAGTGGGCAGTTTCACTAAGGACATGGGTGATGTGATAGAGGAGGACATACCGAGGATTGCGGTAGTGGGTCGTCCTAACGCAGGTAAATCTTCAATCATCAATGCTTTTCTTGACGACGACCGCAACGTGGTGACCGACATTGCAGGCACTACTCGTGATTCCATATACACAAAGTACGACAAGTTCGGTTTTAACTTCTACCTCGTTGACACGGCAGGCATACGCAAGAAGAACAAGGTGACGGAAGACCTTGAATACTATTCTGTCATGCGTAGCATTCGTGCCATAGAGAACTCCGACGTGTGTGTCCTAATGGTGGATGCCACACGAGGCATTGAGGGGCAGGATGTGAACATCTTCCAGATCGTGCAGAAGAACCAGAAAGGGCTTGTCGTCGTTGTCAACAAGTGGGATTTAGTGGAGGACAAGAGCAATGAGGCGATACGATATTTTGAGCGAACCATTCGTGAAAGATTTGCTCCGTTCACAAACTTCACTATCATCTTTGCTTCAGCAACGACCAAGCAACGTATCTATAAAGTGCTGGAAGAAGTGCAGAGAGTATATAGGGTGCGTACAAACAAGGTTTCTACGGCTAAACTCAACGAGGTGATGCTCCCTATCATCGAGGCAACACCTCCGCCGTCGCTGAAGGGCAAGTATATCAAGATAAAATATGTGATGCAGATACCCGACACAAGGGTGCCGTCTTTCATCTTCTATGCCAACCTTCCGCAGTATGTGAAAGACCCTTACAAGAGGTTTCTTGAGAACCAAATACGCGAGCATTGGGATTTCAAGGGTACGCCTATCAACGTGTATATCAGACAGAAGTAATTGACAGGCATGAAGCGACTTCTTCCATTCTTCGCCATTCTTTTTGCTGTGTGTCTCATGGCATGCCACAACAAGATCACCGCTCCCGAGGACGCTCCTAAGGAGGCGCTGCTGAATGCATTGGAGGCGCTCAACAGTGGCGACTACGACACATACATGAGCCATGTGGACTATGGTGTGGAAATGGACACGGTGCGGCTTCTTGTCATGCGTAACGCACTGCAACAGCATATCGGCTGGCGTACAGAGAGAAAATCCTCTGTCGCATCAATAGACATAGTCGATGCGGATATGGAGGGAGACTCTATCTGCAAGGTGTTTTATCGTTACACATACGCTGACGGAACGGACGAAGTGGCAGTGCAGAAAATGGTGCGTAGAGGAGAAGAGTGGATGTTGAAGGCAAGAAATTAGAGTGTTCGGAGAATAAAAGCAATGAGTACAGATAACCATAAAAGCAAGAATGTGTTTGCATCGAAAGTCGGTGCTATACTTGCAGCGGCTGGCAGCGCCGTGGGCTTGGGCAACGTGTGGCGTTTCCCCACAGAGACAGGCGAGCATGGCGGTGCAGCGTTCATCCTTATCTATGTGGTCTTCATGCTCCTGCTTGGTGTGCCAATCATGGTGACAGAGTTTGCCATTGGTCGGCATGGCAACAGTGATGTGACAGGCGCTTTTCAGAAGATGAGCGGAGGTCGAGGGGGGTGGAAATGGATGGGGCTTCTGCCTGTGGTCAGCGGTTTTCTTGTGCTGAGTTATTATGCCGTGGTTGCAGGCTGGACTTTATATTATGCTTTCGAGGCTCTGATGAACGGTTTTGCCGGCAAGACGTCAACAGACTTTGTGGCGGACTTCACTGCCTTTTCTTCCGATTCAGCCCAACCAGTCTTTTGGACAGCGCTAATCATTGCAATCACCTGCGGAATCGTGGCTCTCGGAGTGCAGAAAGGCATAGAGCGTGGCTCGAAGATTATGATGCCGATGCTCTTCATTTTCATCGTGGTGCTTGTCGGGTGTTCCCTTTCGCTGCCCAACGCCAATCTTGGGCTTAAATTCCTTTTTCAGCCCGATTTCTCCAAAGTGAACAGTACGGTTATCCTCAGTGCTATGGGGCAGGCGTTTTTCTCTCTCAGCGTGGGGCTTGGATGCCTATGCACCTACGCTTGCTATTTCCGTAAGGATGTGGACCTGATGAAGGATGGGCTTAGCGTGGCTGGCATCGACACGCTTGTAGCCCTTCTCAGCGGACTCATCATCTTTCCTGCCGTATGCTCCATTCCCGGCTTGCAGCCCGATGCAGGGCCGTCGCTTGTGTTCATCACGTTGCCCAACGTCTTTCAGCAGGTCTTCGGAAATGTTCCTGTGCTGGCATACCTTTTCTCATTGATTTTCTATCTGTTGCTCGTCATGGCAGCCCTCACCAGCAGCATCTCAATGCTTGAAATGTCTGCCGCATACTTCCACAAGAAACTGCGTCTCCCACGTCCTATGGCGGCAGTGATAGTCAGCGCCGTGTGCCTCATTCTCAGCATGTTCTGCTCGTGGTCATTCGGAGCATGGAAAGATATAACAATCTTTGGCATGGGATTCTTCGACCTCTTCGATTTCCTTGTGGCAAAACTCATCATGCCTGTTGGCGGAATGCTCATGTGCATCTTCCTCGGCTGGGTAGTGGATGAGAAAGTGCTGCGTGCGGAAATGACCAACAACGGCACACTCCGCTCGCCTCTCTATCCCACCTACCGCTTCATCATTCGCTACTTCGCCCCTGTCTGCATAATCCTTATATTTGCCAACGAATTAGGGCTGTTCAATTTCATTTTTTAGGGCTGTCAATTTTCATCTTCCGACATGCAACTTTCGGCAATGCCTCGCATTGCGGAACGTGACTCCTCGCCTGTATCCATGGTATTGGTGAGGTCACCAATGCTGTTCTTGTTTATTGGCGTATGCCGGTGCTGATAAGGGATGCTATTAAAATATAAGTTATATTTTATAAAATTAAACTTAAATTTATCAAAATATAACC
>JAFLUT010000073.1 GCA_022508665.1 Prevotellaceae bacterium
TTATAATTTGTCACGGCTGACTATTGTAATCGTGAACGGCAGGGCATTTCAGCGCTGTGCCGTTGTCGTTCTGGACAGTAAAAGGGCAGTTTGGATAGCACTAAACTGTTTAACGTGAACTCGACGAACTTCAGATGACCATAAATATAAATTATTCTTTTATGTCATCTAAAATTTATCGAACTCACATAATTTTAATACGGATTGTTTGGTTGTATAAAATATAACTTGTAAATTTGCCACCGATAGAGTGGCGACACTCATTGCGGTGCATCGGCATCGCTACATATTGGTAAACAGAAGCGTTATGCTCTTTCTTGCAAGCTGAAAACGTAGGAAATTTTCAATCATTGCAGAAATGTTTCGAGGTCTGTGAGTACGCACAGTCACTTGAAAAGAAAGAAGTGGAACATAGCAGCTTCACGCAATAGGCGTGGAACTGCTTTTCAGTCATCTTTTTCTTTTCGGGTGATTCCTACGACCCTCAGCTTGAAGATGTGGACATATACAGTTCCACGTCTTCTGTATCCATACGGAGAGAGAGTATTTCTTGGCAGTTAATACTTTTATATATATACCTTAACATTTAATACTCTATGAAAAGAACCAACTCATTTGTGCTTTTCGGACGTGCATTCAAGAATGCGCGCAAGGACTTCTGGGTGTCCATCCAAGTGTTGTTTTGGATTACTGTCGCATTGACCATCGTCTTCTACTTTGTTGAGCATATTGCCCAGCCAGAGGAATATGCCAATCCTTGGGACGCATTCGTCTGGGCTATCACTCGCTACATCGGCGACCCCGGACACTTTGCCGGCAAGGGTCCTGTTACGCTCACAGGTCGCTACATCGACACAATCATCAGTATCATGAAAATCCTTATCTTCGCCGTGCCAGCAGGTCTTGTGTCCAACGGTTTCAAAAAAGCCATGGACGACGACAAACGACGTCTGCACCTCGAAGCATGCCGTGAACGCATCACAAAGTCTTTCCGTCGTCTGCAGGACAAAACTACGCACTATCGTGTGACACCTCGCAACGTGTCCATCATCACTCTGCAGGCAAAGAAGAGCATGACGGAAAACGACATCATCGACACCGTGAGCAAGTTCCCCGAGTTCCGACTGCGCAACCTCGCCACCTCGCAAGTGAGCAGCGAGCATCCGCAAGACCGACTGGTCATTGAAATGCTGCCGTTAGACCAGCAGACTGTAGATGACTACACAATAGAGAAGACGGCATACGGCATAAAGATAGACCGAAAGTCAAACGTCACCATCATCGCCCCCACAGGCGGAACGGAGTGCAGCATAGGGCATTTTGCCTACTACATGGCACAGTTCGGCGGCTTCAACCTCGTCAGCCGAGAGTTTGTAGAGAATGTTGATGACCCCGCAAGTTTCTACATCATAGGCGATGAGTCACGCCATGGTGTGCGTGAGTTCATCGACGACATCAAACAACTCTCGTCCTCGAAAGACCATTGCAACATAGCGCTCATTTCGGCGGACAATAGATATGACACACAAATCCATCTTGTGCATAATGTAAAGCAGGGCGACAATGTGACAACATCCGTCATCGACGAGGAGCGTTTCCAGCAGTTCTACACCGAACTGGCTGAAGCGATGAAAGACAAGCACCAGTTGCTGTGCGACCTCGATGAGGTGTATCGTCCAGCAGGGGCAAAGAACATCGTAGTCAAAACGGGCGGAGGCAAAGAGAACAACGGCTTCACCATGCGTGTATCATACAGCATTACCACATGGATGGACTCTTTCACCCCTGTTGCGACAGACATCGCAAAGACCATTCGCCGGCACTTGGATGCTAAGGAGAGAAGCGAGTTTGCCGAGCATCCGGGATGGAAACTGCAAGGCAATGGCTTCGGTGTGAATAAAGAAGAAAACAATAACTAACAACTATATTTAATACAAAAATCACAATGAAAAAGACAACATTTCTTTCTGTAGTCGCTCTGCTCATGGGAGCGGCAGTAATGACCTCTTGCGGAGGCAATTCAGGTGGCAATCTTGCCGAAGGTGCATCGGGCGACATGGATGCATACGAAAACAGCGATGTGAACGGCATAGAGCAGGCACGTCCTCAAATTATGGTCATCCCTGGCGACCAGACGCTGCAGAACTTTCAATGTCTGACAACAAAAAAGGTCGATGGTCGCAACTTCGTAATGCGTGACTATCAGAGTTACCTGCTTAAAGACGACCGTGCGAAACGCATCATTTCTGCAATCCAGAATGATTTTAACGACCAAAACTTCCCACTGAACGATTTCGAGCAGACCCTCAAGCAACTTGACACGCAGGAAGCCCTTGATATGGCTGACGGCTTAGAGAAAGATGCCAAAACAATGCTCCTTACGGTGGCACAGCCCGACATCATTTTGGAGTTGAACTACGACACAAGCCGTGATAAGAGTACAGGCAGTATAACCAGACGTAACAACAATAACAACGGAGAAAAGAACATCTCCTACACCCTTAGTGCATTGGATGCCTACACCAACAAGGTTGTCGCAACAATGACATCCAGCAACATCAAAGGCGAATCGACCACGGAAACCATTCAAGAGGACATAAAACAGAATATGCCAAAGTTCCAAGCAGACATCGTGAAGTATTTCTCCGACATCTTGACTCGTGGACGTGACATCACTGTGCGTGTTGCCGTGGCACAGGGATGCAACATAAGCCTCTCTGACACAAGCATCGAGGGCGACACATACGCTGACTGGATTGTAGATTACATCAAGACTCACACCGTCAAGGGTGCTTACAAACTGCAACGCAACACCAACAACGAACTCTACTTCGTGAACTGCCGCATCCGCCTTGTCAACGAGGACGGCACACAGTATGGGGTGTATGACTGGACACGCGACTTGGCAAAGAGTCTTCGCAGAGACCTCGGTCTGAAGGTAACCAACAAGGCTCAGGGCTTGGGCGAAGTGCTGCTCGTTATTGAAAATCAATAGTATTAACCAAAACCTAATCATTGTATGAACAAATTTAGAGTTTTATCCTTTATCGGGATTGGCATGCTGCTGATGGCTCTCACAGCATGCAATGGAAATGACAAAAACAAGAAGTTCAACCCCACAGAACGGCAGTCGAGCATGACTGACTCTGAGCGTGAAGCGGCATTGGCAAAGAAGCGTGCCATGCTCTCGCCCGACCTCAACACCGTGCTGTACAGCCACAACGTGCGTTTCGGCATCGTTGAGCCACACATCAAAGGGGACATAACTAAAGACATTGCCGACCGCATCAGCATGAAGATGCTCCAAATTGCCGCACAAAACGGCATCAGCGGCGCAGGTAGCATGAATTTTGTGCTTGGTACAGAAATTGCACAGACAGGACGTGTTGCCACAGGCACTGCTCCGCAGAAGATGACAACGCAGTATGAACTCACATTCAAGGTAATGAACACTGCCACAGGCGATGTCTATGCTACTGCTGTTCAGCAGGTAACGGGTGTGGGCAACTCGTTTGAGGAGGCTACACGCAATGCCGTGAAGGAAATTAAGAACACATCGGCTATGCAGGAGATGCTGCAGACAGCAAGCAACCGCATCGTGGAATGGTACAACGAAAACCTGCAGGTCATCAAAAACCAAGTGGAGGAGGCAGAAGGACAGGGCAACTATGCTTTGGCGTTGTCAATCCTCAACAGCATTCCCGAGCAGGCAACAGAGGCATACAAATATGTGGCTGAGCGGCAGGAAAGCCTGCTGAAGGGTATGCTCCACAAGCAGGCTGCCGATATGCTGGGCGAAATGCAGGCTCTGCTTGCATCGTCGGGCGACGAGTTCAATCCTGCCGTTGGCGCATATTTCGGACTCATCCCGACCGACAGTCCCGAATTTAAGACGGCACAGGAACTTTATGCTGACTATGAGAAAAAGTGCAATGCCCGTCGTGCAGACCTTGAGGCAAAGGCAGAACGTGACGAACAGGCGGCTCGCGAACTGGAGAAGTTGAAGATGCTCTATGACCACGAGGAAGAATTGGCAAAAATCGAGGCAGACAAAATCAAGTCAAAATACGAGAGTTTGGCTGCAGCAAAAGCTGCTGAAGCACAGGCAAAGTCTAAGCAGAAAAGCGGAGGCCTCTTCGGTTCTATCGGTGACGCAATCAGCGGCATTGCCGACCGTGTATTCAAAGTTGCCGATGTGGCAGGTGCTGTCATTACCGACAAACTCGGACTGGAGGGCTATAAAGAGCAGGTGGAGTTAGAGTAGAAGATTAATTAATAAATAACAAATAATATAAAGAGGATGCCGAAACGCTTAAAAGGGAGTAGGTATTAATATTAAAACTAATAAATTTATGAGAACTTTTTCAAAAGTAATTTACTCTTGTCTGTGTTTAACCATTCTTTGTGGCCTTTCAAGTTGTAGAAACACTAATTACAAGAAAGCATGCGCAGAAAAAGATTGGGATACTGCCTATGAAATCGTTGATGACATGTACAAAGATTTAAAGGAGTACGAGGTACGTTTTGCTAAAGCAAAAGCTGGTGAAGAGTATAGGGAATATGAAGCAAAGGTTCGTAATCAACAAGAACTATACCACGAAGCCCTTCTATACGTAATTTCACAAGAGGCAATCAGTGTTTACGAAGAGTTTGGGGAAGAAGGGAAATATCGAATCAAGGCTATCGCCCAAGAGCATAATGTACCTTTTTATGAATTGGAGTATCTCCTCAGTGATATAGGAATATCTTTATAAAAAGAATGATGAGTAACGAACATGGCACGCAGATGCGAATTTTAAACATCTATTGCTAAACCAACTTTACGCCACTCACGCCCCAACAGGACGTGAGTGGTCTTATTTTTACCTTGTCAGCAACTATCAAAAGGTTCATGTACCTAAGGAAACACAGCGAATGACTGAAAAACAGAGGTGCTAAGTTTTTCTTTTCCCGAACAAAATCTCTATATTTGTACTTAAAATGTAGTGTTTTATGAAAAAATGTGTAATCGTGATTGCATTGCTATTGTCGGGCATTGGTGCTAATGCGCAGAGCATCAGCCATATAGAGGCTACTGGCTCATGGTATTACGTCTATGACCAAGACGGCAAGAAAACTAACACTCTCAGTAGTTCTATCGGCGAACTGCAAGGTTTCTGCTCATCGTTCTTCATCGTGAAAAGTGGCTCATGGTATTACATCTACAATGCCAAGGGGAAGAAAACTCAGACTTTGAGCGTGGCTTCAGTCGGCAAAATCCTTTCAGTGTCGGGCGACACCTTCACCAGTCAGTCGGGGTCGTGGATTTACACATGGAACAAGGAAGGTAAGAAGATAGGCACAAGGGCGGCACAAAGATAAGTGTGTCGTTACTCCGACTATTGCAATGGCATGAAGGAGCAGGTGATAAACAATGTCTTGTTTTTAGATTGTTGTAAAATTCCTGTCAACGAGTTCATCGGCATGGCATATTACAACATCATCGTACATTAGCATAAGGACATCTTCATCATAAGCGCCAATGCAGACAGGGTTTTCAACTCCATTTATATTGTTCACAATGAGTTTAATGAAGTCCACTCCTGCCCCGTATGCATGGAGGTATGCACCGCCGAAACGAGGATTTATCTCGGAGAGGTAGTATTCACCATTTTTTATGAAGAAATCCATGTCGAGTGGTCCATTAAACTCAAAAACACTGCAAATCTGCTCAATGAAAGCAAACAGTTTGGGGTCTTTGAATGATATAGTCTTGCTTGCTCCACCAATGCGAGTTTCTATCTTTTTCTTTGAAAAGGCGGCAACAGCCTTGTGCGAAATGGTGTCAACATAGACGTCTGCATCACAGTCGCCACCAGTCATCAGTTCTTGGATGATATAGTCATGTTCTCCACTGTTCCAGTCCGCCTCTGCCTGCTCTAAAGTATAGACTTTATGAGCGCCAACGCTTCCGCTGCCACAAACAGGCTTCATAAACACAGGGAAAGAAATCCTTCCTTCGGCAAGGGCAAACTTAAATTCATCCCAATTGTGAAAGGTTAGAGGAGTTCTGATTCCTTTTTCTGTCAGATATTTATAGAGTTCGTATTTGTTGAAGCAATAGATAGCGCTTTGTGGCGCTGGACACAAAGGTATTATCCCTGCATCCTTAAAACGCTCTGTGTTTGCTGCAAGGATTTCAATTTCTGGGTCTATTAAGGTTGTTACTGCCTTGACATCATTTTTACGGCATATATCAAGAATTGTATCAATATAATTAGGATCTGTAATGCGTGGCACTACATATTGGCGGTCGCAGAATTGCAGAGCAGGTGCTGTGGATTGGTTGTCTGTTCCTACTATCAGCCCAGTCTTTCCGATAGTTTCTTTTACGTTTCGTAGCAGACGTCCTCTACGTCCTACGCTACAAAAAAGTATATTATTCATTAGTCTAACTTGTTAAATTATTTATCAAAAAGTAAAATGTCAGATGCACGGCTTGCCCTCCTTACTTCTTTATACGTCCCGTCATACCCAAGAGCATATACTCTTGGCCACAAACGGATGAACTGTGGAGAGAGCGTCATTGTGTATGCTCCTACATTATGATATAAAATACGGTCGCCCGGGTTAAGCCGAGGTTTATCGTAGAGTGTAAAAAGCCTGTCATATTCCAAACAGGTACACCCTGCTACAATCTGAATATGCTCAGTAGGTGAGTTATTGTCTCTGCTTATTATCTCCTTTATATAATCCGTCTTACGGAAAAATGGGTCAATGTCGTTTCGAGAGCCGTCAGTAGTTACAAAACGTGTTTTTGTGTCTATCTGTTTTACGTCTATTACTTCCGTAAGAAATGCAAATGGGCTTGCGGTCAAAGCATTCCCCGGTTCAACTATTACTTTGATGTTGTCCAAGCCGTGAGCCAGAAGGGGTACACTGAATGCATCTGCATAATCCTTGAATGTTGGTTTGTTAGGGAATATGCCGAAATATCCACCACCAACATCGATATAGTCTAAATCTAAGTGATATTTTTTTATTACTTGGATAGCATATTCAAGAGAACGCTCATAGAAACGTGGGGAGCGGCTGTGTGTAGTACGGTGGATATGCAATCCTGCCAGTCGGATATTGCTTAGTGACTTGATCTCGTTAACAATTTCAGCGAATTCTCCGCTCTCGTCGCTAAATCCAAACCGGCTGTTATCATCTTCCCCGTCCGCATCTTCTGGAGATATATTGGAAATGTTGATATTAAGCCTAATGCCTATATTGTACTTCCTATTGTTGGGCAACTCTTTCAACCACTCCATTTCACGCTTGGCTTCCATGTTGACAATCCCTCCCCCCGATACAGCATCAAGAAACGTTTCTTTAGATTTAATAGGGCCATTATAGATAATCTCATTGTGAGCGTATCCGCATATGCGAGCCAACTGGTATTCATCGTGACTGACTACTTCTGCCATACATCCCAGTTCCTTAGCCTTGCGTATCGCATAAGGCAAAGAGTTGGTCTTGACTGAATAGCCTATTGACACATTACGAAACTTCTCTTTGAGCGCACTTCTAAATCCGTCAATACCTCGTGCAAATTCCGCCTCATCGAATATGAAGCATGGAGTTTGCAAGTCGCTCATTGATATATTGGACGCAACATCAATTTTTCCCATTGAAGCATTCTATTGTGAATAGATCTGATTGCGAATTATCAATATCGTCTGTTTTAATTACATGTTTAATGGTAGTCCAAACGATAGAGCAGTCTGTCAGAAATGATACATGATCTACATACCAAACATCAAGTTTGAATTTCTCTGTCCAACTCAAATTATTGCGTCCGTGACACTGCGCCCAACCTGATATGCCGGGGCGTACATCGTGACGTCGCATTTGCTCTGCAGAATATAGGGGAAGATACTCCATCAGCAATGGACGAGGCCCTATCAGTGACATGTCACCTTTAAGTACATTCCAAAATTGCGGAAGTTCATCTAACGAGGAATTGCGCATAAACGCACCAAATTTCGTTATTCTTTGCTTGTCAGGCAGTAATTTTCCATCTGCCCCTTTGCGTTCATTCATTGTCTTAAACTTGACTATCTTAAATGGTTTGCCTTTATATCCAGGGCGCTCTTGGGAAAAGAAAATTCCTGCTCCTTCATTCAAAAAGAACAGTAATAGAGAGGCTATTATTAGTATGGGGCTTAATGCTATCAATACACATATACTAACAATAATATCAATAATTCGTTTTATATATTTCCTGTACATTGTTGAATGTATATTTACATATTATAAATACCGTTTTATTTTAGGGAGCATTTTGCCTTCACCAATAAATTCGTATAGTTCATAGTATTGTTTAATATCTGCTAATATATTATTCTTGATAATCTTCCTTCTTTCCCCACAATTCAGCCATTGGTTCAGTCTCCATTTCATGCTTGAAATCACGTAACTGTTCAATATAAGAATACTTTGGTTTCCAGTTAAGATCGTGAAATGTCTTTTCCATAGCAAATGCGTTTTCAAGTGGGTCAGGCATTTCTGGTCGATAAATTATTGGAGACGGATGATTTTTAGGGGAGAAAACTTCAATAATTCCCTTAATCTGGTTCTCAAGGCTAACTTGCCAACCATTCCCTACATTGTAACACCCACCTTGTAATTCAGAGTCAACACATTGACGTACAAGACGCACAAAATCCTTAATATATACCATTTCCTTAGCCTTTTTGCAATTACCCCATATTTCAATAGGTAATCCTTTAGAGGCTCTATCCATTAGCATTCTAAATGGCATCATACGACGTTTGAAGTCTGCATAGTGATAAGCATTAGGATGATATTGATAGATAGTGAAAAAACGGAGCGCAAAAAATGCTATTCCATATTCAGCACGGTAATGTTCCATTAAGTCTACTGCAGCATTTTTTGCTATAGTATAAATAGCGTGGTCACCTGTTAATGGAAAATGGCGTTGGGCATCCTCTGGAATGACTGAACCATTGTTGTGATACTTAGCCATATCGCTGGGTGTCTGAGGGAAAACGATTTTCTTGCAGCCACATTTTACCATCCAATTCAAAACATTAAGTGTACCAATTGTGATTGATTCTATGAGCTCAACAGGGTCAAATGCATAACGGCTTGGTAGTGAACTTGCGAAATGGCAAACAGCATCTATTCCATCTATAGGCAAAATATCGAATGAAGCCGGTTTGCGGATGTCAACAGAAAAATACCTCATTCCATGCTTTGCAAAAAAGCCGTGGTCATCTTTACGGCCACCTATTGCTATTACGTCATACCCTTGCTCCTTAAGATGCATAGATATATAGGCACCTAAATTACCTGTAGCCCCAAATACAATTACACGTTTCATATCATACTCTAACTTTTATTATCTACTACCCCAATAATATAAATTTAAGGTATCCTCTATTTTGTTTCGTATCTCCAATTATATTGTTTTGCCTATCCAAAGTCCGTGTATTTCAGAAGGATGTGCTATTATAAAAACTCCTTTTATGCAGAGACTGCCATATTTGTTACAAAGGTATATTTATTTTTTGAACCCACATTGGAAATATGCAAAAAAATGCCTAAAATCAGATGAACTTTTACAAGAGACGCATTGGCATTGCCTCTGGCATGCAATAAAAAAGACGGTCGTTATCGACCGTCTATGTATTGTTTGCGTCCGTTCTCTATGACGATGCCTCTGGCTGTGGCGCTGTCGTCAAGTTTTCGCCCTGACAGGTCGTAGCGGTCGGTTTGTTGATTTTCATCGCCGTACCATTGAGTTGCGTCGTCAATTCCGACAGCCACAAGGAAATCGTCGATAGAATCGATGTAGCCGATATAGGTGATGAGCGCCTCGTTAGTTGTGCCAGTCAGTCCGAAAATCGTTTGGCCATGGGCGCAATCCCATTCGCCGCCTTTGCAATAGTCATCGATATTACTCTTGGTGATGTCCCATGCTATGATTGTTTCGCCGTCGGCAGCAGTGGTAGCCGTTGTTGGGGCTACGCTTGAACCTGTATTTTTGCCGTTGAGCCACCAGAGAAAACTGCTGCCAGAGGTCTTTTTCAGATTTGTGCCTTTCACAACCAGAAATTTCTGTTCCGCCCGTACCGTATATTTCCGCCCCTCTGTACGCATCATTAGACAGACGTTGTTAGTGCCTGTACCTGCTGCTATGCGGATAGTGTTTGCCGTTTCGTCATAAGTGAACTTGTCGGCGCTCACACGGTTGGCGTCGCCAGTCGTCCAGTCGGTACAGACGAAGCGATAGTTGTTGAGGCCGTATTGATGCAACAGACGCAGTGAATAAAGTCCCGGAATAAGCGTTGAGCCTGTTGCCTCAAAGCGGAAAACGATGTTGGACTTCGGCGTTCCGTCGATATTTGTAAGCATTGAAGCGGGAACAGGGTATTCTTCGTTGTAGAAGCCGTTGTCATCTGCCATGGAATGGTTAGTAGGCACATTCACTTCTGCCAGTTTCTCGCCGTCGATGAAAATTGTACCCCTGCGTCCGTGGTCGGCAGTAGTGAAGCGCAGCATTAGGCTTACGCTGTCAGTCTCTCCTGCTGTGCTGAGAGTGTACTCAAACCAACCGCCCGCCTTTGCATCGCGATAGTATTCACCTTTATAAGAGCCTTTCCCGGAGTCGTCAGAATAACGACCTTCATGACCTGCTTCGCTCTGCTGCTCACCTGTGCCTACGTGGTCGAGTGTGCGTGACTCCAGCAGTGCTGCCTCGGCGTCGGCACGCCCCATGTCGGAGTTGGCAAACTCCTCCTCTGTCTGCTGATAGAAGTAGCAACTGTATCGAGCGTGGTGAATAGTGTAAAATGGCACGAGGGAGAGTGTTTCCCAGTTGCCTTTGTTTACTTTCAGAGTGAAACGCAGTGGCTCATCAGTCTTTTCTATGCGTTCCAGCACCTTGTTGCGGTCGCCGATGAGCAGTGGCGACGACGAGAGGGAAAGCGCATTTGCGCGGCTGCCCGGCGAGTGATCCATGCGTCCTTCACCTGCATATTCATTCTGCAATTGTTCGTAAGACAGTCCTGTTGTTGCGGCCTCTTCTTCAGATGCCGCCGTCGTTGCCGCCGCAAGCAATATGGGGCCATATTTGAAAGCGATGTAGTCGGGTAGGTTGGGGCAGGTCTCGTAGCGCAACGTCATAGGCAGAGAGATTTCCACCTCGTCGCCCTCGCTCCATGTGCGATTTATGTTGACGTATGATGCTACGCCTGTCTGAACCTCTGGCTCGATGCTTTCGCCGTTGACACGCACGTCAAATTCGGCTGTTGTCCATGCAGGGTGGCGCACAGCCAGTGTGTATGTTCCTGCTTTGTCGATTGTGAGTTTTGTCGAAGGCGTGTAGGGGAAGTCTGTTGTCTGCGTCAGAGCGAAATTATCGGATTTAAGCACAGACGGAGTGAACAGATTGACGTAAAGCGTCTCATTGTCTTCGGAATGAGTGTAGATGAAATGCCCATACTTGCCGTGGTTCTCCATACCAGTACCTACACAGCACCACATGCCTTGGTTTACCTGCGAGTAGATGCGGTAGGCTTGCGGACGAAGCGTGGTAAAATAGACATATCCTCCTGTTGTTGGGTCTTGTGTAGAAAGTATGTGATTCCATAAGGTCGCTTCGTAGAAATCCGCATAACGAGCGTCATGCTCCTCGTCGAACAGGTTCTCGCTCAGTTTCATCATGTTGTTGCTGTTGCAACTTTCTGGACCTTCGAGGTTGTCGATATACTGCGAAGCACGATTGGCGGCGAGGAAATGCTCGCTCACGCTGTTGCCGCCGATGCACACTGTGCGGTTCTCTGCCACGTCTTGCCAAAAGTTGTGGGCAGCCGTGCGATAGGTCTGTTCGCCCGGTTGTCCTGAGCGATGCTCCTCCTGCCAAACACGCTCAAATCCTATGAATTTAGGCACTTGCGTGTTGGCATGCTGTCCGTCAAGGAATGTGGTGTTGAGCGTCTGCATTCCGTTGATTTCATGCTGATGAGAGTATTTCTTTGCGGCATCCAGATATTTGCTGTCGCCAAATATGCGGTAGGCATCTGCCAACGTCTCGTTCATGCCTCCATGCTCTGCTCCGAGGATGTCCTGCATCTGCTGGGTAGTCAGTTTATTTACTACATTGACGCTCCAGTCAGAGAGTTTCTGAAAGAGCGTGCGAGCCAGTTCGTTGCCTGTATAGAGCCATGCGTCGCGCAGACCTGCAAGCACCTTGTGCTGACAATAGAATGGCACCCATCCGCCCTTTTGCTTGAACGGTGCGGTGTCGCCTGAATACAATCCTGTCCACACATTGTTTATAGGTTGACCGCCGATGAAACCGTAAAGCCCCTGCGTGTTATCGTCGTATGCCGTCTGACAGTCGTTCAGCACATCAAGCATGTATGTCAACCGCTCTTGCAGTTTCGCCTTCATTTCCGCATCGTCGGTAGCGGCAATGGCAAGGGCGAGAGCCGTCAGATAGTGGCCTCCCACATGTCCCTCGAGCGACCAGTCGGATAGACCCCAGTTGGGAAACGACGGATGCTCTGCGAGCCAGTTAGCGTAACGCCCAGTGTTCAGCCCTGCTTGACGTACAAACGGCGCAAGGAGACGGTCTGCATCATATTCAAGCAGAAGGCGGTTGTTGGTCTCCATTGCCGTGAGCATAGGAGAACTTAGCAGTTTCACCTCCGACAAAGCGAAGTGTTGCGGATAGATTTCGGTTTGTGCCTGCACAGACATGGGTGCTGAGGCGAGGAGCAGAAGCGCTCCGAGGGTAGAAAAGATTTTCATCGGACAATGTGTGTTGAGTGGTTTATAGGTTATTTAATTCGCCCCCTTACGCTTCTCCCTTCTTTATAGTGAAAGGTGCAATGGTTTTGCCGTCATTAGGCTGCTGTGCTTGTGCCAATTTTATAGGGCCGAACTGCTTTTCGTATTTCTGGATGTTGTCCTGCAAAGCGAGGAGCAGACGCTTGGCATGCTCCGGCGCCATGATGATGCGGCTTCTCACCTGTGCCTTTTGGAGTCCGGGCATCATCTGAACAAAATCGGTGATGACTTCACTGCTCGAGTGAGTGATGATAGCGAGGTTTGAATATATGCCCTCTGCCACTTCAGGCTTCAGTTCAATCTGAAGTTGCTGATTGTTATTTTCTGCCATAATGTTTATAGTTTTTATTTATAACTTATTCTATATTTTGCTTCCGCCATAGCCGTATGCCAGCACAAGTCCATGCACACATATATGCTGCAAATGCAATAGTTGCATTTCTTCGCATATTCCCATATCACGTGCAAATATACAAAAAAATCTTATTCGATGAACACATAGCATTGTAAAAAGAACTCTTAACACCTTTTTTCTCCCTCCGTCATTCCTATTTTCTGTCCAAAACGACAGCGGCGCACCTCTGAAACTCCCTGCCGTTCACGATTACAATAGTCAGCCGTGACAA
>JAFLUT010000074.1 GCA_022508665.1 Prevotellaceae bacterium
ATTATAATCGTCAGCCAATGCAGATTATCTATGCCAGCGGTTGCCTACTAGTTCGCTCAGCCGTTGTCCACTTTTCATGGCAACGGTTATCTAATTTTGTGGGCAATGGCTATCCACTTTTAATCTCAACGGCTGTCGACTTTTAGTCTCAACCATTTTCCCATAAAACAGGTTTTTACCAATAAAACTGGTGAGTATTTATTGTCCGTATTAGTTTTATGGACATCGGAGCAAACAAGGTTAAATAGTTAATATATAAACAGTTGACAAAAACTAACTCCAACGACGTTTACCTAAACAAGAAAAAAGACTGGAGGCATTGCAATATACCCGCCAATGCTGTATCTTTGCATCGAAAACAATGCTAACCGACACTTGAACCACTCTACTAACCATAATCTTTATGAGTATCATTGAAACAGCATTCACACAATATCGCCATATACTCGTGCGTTATGTAAATGCACGAGTGGAGGACTATGATTTGTCGGAAGATATTGTGCAGGACGCATTTGTGCGAGTGCTTGAAATGAAAGTGGGAGTGCATGAGGCATCTGTCAAAAGCCTTCTTTTCACGGCATGTCGAAACCTTGTGTTCGACTATCTGCGCCGTCGTCTCATGGCACAGCGTTCAGCCTCCTGCATGGATTGCGTTTCATGGGTAGAGGAAACGACGGAACAGGCTGTGAGGGTGCATGAGATAGCGGAACAGGAGATGCGTGCGGTTTGTTCAATGCCGGATAAGCGTGCCAAGGTCTATTGCTTGTCGAGATATGAAGGCAAAGGCGTTGACGAAATAGCGAATGCCCTCAACATAAGCCCTCGCACGGTGGAGGCTCATCTGTTTGCTGGGCGCAGGGAGGTAAGGGAGAAACTGAAAGTGTTTGCTTCATAGGAAGATTTTTTACACATAATAATATATATAGAAATGAAACGAGTATATTTGCAGATAATTGCCATTGCGCTGTGGGGATGCACGGCGGTGGTGAGAGGTCAAGAAGTGGATGTAACCCGGGAACTTGCCTATTGCAAGGGGCAGGTGGATAGGACTTTGAAGGAGTTGTCGCCTATCGACTATACGATGACCCCTCGCAACATTGGAGCGGATGAAAGCCGATGGAACTTGCGGAGCGTGAAGACACCCGAAGAGTGGTGTGCAGGGTTCTTTCCGGGGGTGCTGTGGATGGCATCGTCGGCAGGACAGGGTGACGAGAAGGAGAGGCTGATGAAGGAGGCTGACAGGTATTCGGCTGAACTTGAATATCTTGCGTATAGTCCTGTGTATGACCACGACCTCGGGTTCATTATGATTGGCAGTTATCTGAAAGGATGGGAGTTGACGCACGATGAGCATTACAAGGAGGTGCTAATGGCTGCTGCTGACACGCTTGCCACGCTGTATAACCCTGCGGTGGGGACGTTGCTGTCGTGGCCTCGCAATGTGGAGATGTTCGGCGGTCATAACACGATTATCGACAATATGATTAACCTCGAACTGCTGTTGTGGTCGGGGAAGGAGAGAAACAAGGAAATCGCTGTGCATCATGCAGATACGACGATGACGTATCACTTCCGTCCCGACGGAACGGTGAACCATGTGGCGGTGTATGACCCAGCGAGTGGTAAGCATCTGTACAACTGCACACATCAGGGATTTGGCGATAATACGCTGTGGAGTCGTGGGCAAGCGTGGGCTATCTATGGCTATACGATGGTGTACCGCTATACGAAGGAGCAGAGATTTTTGGACTTTGCCAAGCGTGTGGCGGATGTGTATTTGGAGAGGTTGCCAGAGGATGGCATTCCGTGGTGGGATATGGGCGACCCGATGATTCCTAACTCGTTCCGCGATGCGAGTGCGGCGGCGGTTGTGGCAAGCGGACTGGTGGAGTTGGCATCGTTTTTGGACGGTGCGGAGGAAGCCCGTTATCTTGGCGAGGCTAAAAGGATGCTGGCGAGGTTGAGTTCGGCAGACTATCAGAGTAGGGAGAAAAAGCCGTCGTTCCTTATGCACAGCGTGGGCAATATGCCGGCAGGGAGCGAGGTGGACGCGAGCATAAACTATGCTGACTATTATTATATAGAGGCGTTGTTGAGACTGAGGGATTATAGGAAATGAAGAATATGGATGGTAGTATGAAAAAGGTATTGTTGTTCATTATGTTATGTGCCTCCTTCTGCGGAATAAAGGCACAGGTGGTTTACTCCGATTATAGCGACCCCGATGTGTGCGAGGGCGATGATGGCGATTATTGGATGACGGCAAGCAGTTTCCAGTGTACGCCGGGATTGCCGATATTGCACAGTCGCGACCTTGTGCATTGGGAGTTGGTAAACTATGCGTTGGACTTTGTTCCGCCAGTAGAAAGGTATGCGGATGTTCAGCATGGCTGCGGCGTATGGGCTCCGAGCATACGCAAGCATGGCGACACATATTATATATATTGGGGCGACCCTGATTGTGGGGTGTATATGGTGAAAGCGACCGACCCTCGTGGTAAGTGGAGCGAGCCGCTGCTTGTGATGGAGGCGAAAGGTGTTATCGACACTTGTCCGCTGTGGGACGATGACGGCAAGGCGTATATGGTGAACGGTTGGGCAAATAGCCGATGCGGATTTAACAGCGTGATTACGGTTAGGGAAATGTCGGCTGACGGCACTCGCATGGTGGGGCAGCCAGTGATGGTGTATGACGGTCAGATAGAGGGAAATCATACGATTGAAGGTCCCAAGTTCTATAAGCACGATGGGTATTATTACATCCTTGCTCCTGCTGGCGGAGTGGAGAAGGGATGGCAGGTGGCTCTGCGCAGCAAGTATGTTCTCGGAGGGTATGAGAGCAAATGCGTCTTTGACCATGAGGGAATACATCAGGGCGGTCTGATAGGCGATAAGTTTGTGTGCTTTCAGGAGCGTGGCGCATACGGACGGATACTGCACACGTTGGATGTGGAGTGGAAAGACGGATGGCCGATGATGAAAGTCCATAAGCCTGCATATAAGGCAACGCCTGTGGTGTGGGGAGGCGATGAGGCAAGGGCGAAGACGGGGCTGTATCATTGGCACGCAAACTATCGGGATGTGTTTGGGTTCTTGACTGACGAGGGAGTGCGTGTGTATGGGCATAATGTGTCGGAGGGGTTTGTGAATATGTGGGAAGTGCCTAATCTTTATATGAAGAAGTTTGACGGCGAGGTGTTTTGCGACACTCTGCATACGACGATAACGGCGAATGCTGACGGACAGCAGTCGGGGTTTATCATCATGGGGCGAGATTATTGTCGGTTGGCGGTAGAGAAAGATGGCGAGGAGTTTGTGATGAAACGCATTGTTTGCAAGGATGCAGACAAAGGGGGAGTGGAAGAAGCCGAAGTGGTGGCGCATGTGAAGGCGAAGAAGTATAACGCAGGAGCGATGGATAACTACGAATGCAAGGTGAGTTTTGCCCTGCGTTGCGACAAAGGGGCGCTGTGCCATTTGTCGTATAGCCTTGACGGAAAGACATTTGCGGAGTTGCCGACGTTCCAAGCGAGAGAGGGCAAATGGATAGGGGCAAAGTATGGAGTGTTCAGCATCGCTCCGCAGGGAAAACCACGGGGATGGATTGAGTTTTAGGTTATAGGCGAGAGGTTACTTAGTTACCTTTTCCGAATGGCATAACCTCTCACCTCTAACCTTTCACCTATAAGAATAACATATAAATAGATAATGGAAATGAAAAAGACACTATTATTGATGTCCTTGTCGCTCGCCTCATTCGCAAGTGCATGGGCGCAAGCGGACTATAAGATGGCAGGGCCATACGAAGTGGTTGCACGCGATGGGGAATATCGCAACACGAAAGTGGGTAGCGAGCGAGATATGGAGGCGGCATACGAGTGTGCGGTGAAGGGCTATGATGCTAAAGCGTTGGAAATCATCGACGCATACGCAGGAACATTGCAGAGGTTCGATGGGCATGATGCACCTTTGTGTGCCATTCAGGGCTACAAGTTGGTGAGGGCGATGTCGCTGATGAAGGGGAAAGTGGGGGATGACGGAAGAACGAAGAAGTGGGGCGATATGATTAGGAGGGCGTTTGTGCCGACAATGGATAAGTTTGAGGCAGACAGCCCATACGCCAATGGCAACTGGGGAGCGATAGTGAACAGGCTGAGGATGGCATGCGCTATCTTCTTGGAGGACAGCACGATGTATAAGGCATCGGTGGACTATTTCCTGCATGCCAACGACAACGGCTCATTGCCTAAGTACATCAGCGAAACAGGGCAGTGCCAAGAGACGGGCAGAGACCAAGGGCATGTGCAGTTGGGGCTTGAAGCCCTTGCCGAGACCTGCGAAATGGCGTGGGAGATGGGCGATGACCTTTGGGGGGCGCTGGACAATCGTCTGCTGAAGGGCTATGAATACACGGCGAAGTACAACCTCGGCTATGATGTGCCTTTCGAGACATGGACCGACTGCACGGGGCTTTACAACGACTGGACAGAGCCGGGGCAGATGGGACGAGGCAATCTGTGGAAGATTTACGACATAGCATACAATCACTATGTGGGGCGAAAGGGGCTGAAGATGCCTTATACTGAAATGATTATCAAGGGAAAGAAGCCGAAGGTGAAGGAGTATGAGAAACTGCATCAGGTGTTCACCTACGCCGCTCCCGAAGGCGCTCCGATGAAGCATGACTACGAGGTGTATATTCAGCCCCGAGGAGGGAAGGAGTGGACGAAGATTGACACATATATGGCGAAGGTCAATGCCCCGATAGGCGACAATAAGCATCGTGTGTCCGAGATTTCCTACGGCGTCTTCGACTTCACGGGCGATGTCTTCGTGCGTGTCATCTGCAAGAATAAGAAATACAAGACTGCGCGCATTCGCCCTGACTATAAGGGAGTGATTGCTAACGTGCAGAACGACTCCACGTTGCAGTTCCTCCTCTTCCAGCCCGAGAATGTGAGTGTTGAGTTCGACGGAGACATCACAAACAACCTCCTGCTCTTCACTTCCAAGCCTCCTGTGAGTGTTGACGAGGCGAAGAAGGCGGCGAAGAAAGAGGGTAGGGATTTCATCTATTATGCAGCAGGAATGTATGATGATGACACTATCCGAGTGGCCTCAAACACAACTGTCTATCTCGCAGGCGGAGCATATTTCAAAGGCACTTTTGCCATCAACGATGCTGAAAACGTGAGCATCATAGGGCGCGGCATTGCTCGCCCAGAGCGTGGATATGAAGGATGCCATGTATATCGGAGCAAGAATGTGTTGATAGATGGACTCGTCCTCAACACCTGCCCCGTGGGAGGAAGCGACGGCGTGACTCTGCACGATGTGAGGAGCATCTCCCATCCCGGCTGGGGCGACGGACTGAATGTCTTCGCCTCAAGCAACGTGCTGTATGACAGGGTGTTCTGCCGCAACTCCGACGACTGCACCACGGCATACGCTACTCGCAAAGGTTTCAGTGGGTCGGTACATAATGTACACATGAAGAACTCTACGCTGTGGGCAGACGTTGCTCATCCTATCTTCATCGGCATACATGGAGATTCGCAGAACATGGACAGCATTGTCGGACTGACTTACGAGAACATCGACATCCTCTGCCAAAGCGAACCACAAGTGGACTATCAAGGATGCCTTGCCATAAATTGTGGAGATAACAACCTTGTGAAGGATGTGCTTTTCGACAACATCCGCATCGAGAACATCCATCAAGGAAGCATCCTGCAAGTGAAGGTTGGCTATAACTCTAAGTATTGCACAGCCCCCGGTCGTGGCGTAGAGAACATCACGTTCCGCAACATCCGCTACTATGGCGAACAGCCTTACTTGTCAATCATCAATGGCTACAACGAAGACCGCAAGGTGAAGAACATTACTTTTGAAGGACTGAAAATCAACGGAAAAGCAATCTACGATGATATGCCCGGAAAGCCTAAATGGTACTCCACTTGCGACTATGTCCCTATCTTTGTGGGCAATCATGTGGAAAGCATAAAGTTTAACAAATAAAGATAATACCACCTTTATTTACGCTCTACAAACACTCCCACATCGGGAATACCTTGCAAAGGGTTAAGACGCATTGCATGTGTGATACGCAAAGAATGGCTTGCATTCTTTTTAAGGTGAAGATATAGCGGTCGGGAATAGTTATCGGAAATGGGGAAGCCTTGTCCGAGTGGATGTCCGTTGGCATCGAACAGAGTGACAACGAGAGTGTCGGTAGATACGATTGTGTCGTTTAGTAAATGCTCTATCTTCAAAGCAATGGTCTTATAATCATAGTCTTGTCTGCGACGCACGCTTACAGTAAGAGTAGCATCAAAAGAGTTCTCCGTCACTGGCAGACAGAAAGAAAGGGTGTCACGGCTATCCCACTGTGAATTGGGTATTTCTTTGTATTCGGAATAAAATAAAGAGTCTTGGCATGACAAGAGAGTTGCCATGCCAAGAATGGATATAATTGATAATAAAGAAACGGCAAGAGGTTTCATTTGCGTTCTGCGGCATTGCCATTTCCGCCCCCATTTCCAGAGTTCCTCTTGTTGTTGCGGCTCTTCTTCCGACGAGCATTCTTATTGTCAAATCGGTTGATGCTGCTCTGGTCGAGCAGGTCGCTTGACACAGGCTCCGGGTCATATCCACCCTCGAGCAAGGAGTCGGGTTTCAAGCCGTCTCGGTTCATCTGCATCACCTCGAAAGCGCGGCGAGCGGATATGGTCTTTTCACCAACGAGCATACGTTTGTCGGTAGAGTAAGTTATCTTATGAGCGAGAATATCTGCCTTGAAGAAGAAATACTCATTGTCTTTTGTGAGCAGAGTTATCTCGCGTGAAGGCAACTGCTTGAGAGATTCCATGTACTGGTCAACCTCGTAGTTCATACAACATTTCAGTTTTGCGCACTGACCAGCCAACTTCTGCGGATTGAGCGATATGTCCTGAAAACGTGCCGCTGCGGTGCTGACACTCACGAAGTTAGTCATCCACGTTGAGCAGCACAACTCACGGCCACATGGACCAAGGCCACCTATTCGCCCAGCCTCTTGCCGAGCGCCTATCTGCCTCATTTCGATGCGTACGTGAAAAACATCCGCAAGCACCTTTATGAGTTGGCGGAAGTCTACACGTTCATCTGCAATATAATAAAAAATCGCCTTGTTGCCGTCGCCCTGATATTCCACATCGCCAATCTTCATTTTAAGTCCGAGCCTTAAAGCAATCTGACGGCTCTCTATCATCGTGTCATGCTCACGCAATTTGACCTCGTTATACTTGTCTATATCGTTCTGACGTGCCTTGCGATACACCTTTTTCAGTTCCACATCGGGCTTTATGTTCGCCTTCTTCATCATGAGAGGAACAAGACGACCAGTCATGGTAACTGTGCCTATATCATGTCCCGGGCTTGCTTCTACCGCCACCACATCGCCCTTTTCGAGAGGGAGATTATTGGCATTGATGTAAAATCCTTTGCGAGGAGGCTTGAACTGCACCTCTACGATGTTGCACGCAGCAGCATTGTCGGGCATGTCAGCCAACCAGTCGTATGTGTTGAGTTTATCTGCACGTCGGCTGCACCCCTTGGCGCACATACCTCCGCAACAGTTTCCTGATTTGAATTCTGTCATTATCTATTTTTTATTAGTACAATCATTTTAAGAGCAAAGTCAAAAAAGACTATTTTAGCGTTGGTGTTCTGTGCCACATCACGCTGAGCGAGCGAGAGTTCATTCATGATGCCTATGACATTACGCTCGTTGATGAACGGAGCAAACTTTACCGCAAACTGCGACTCCTGCTCAGTCATGTAGTTCAGTTCTGACTGACGGCCAAAGTTGTAAATGAAGTTTTCACGTATCATCTTTTGGCAATACTCGAGGAAGGACTTAATGCGTTCACGCCCCATGCCTGCCACCTTTTCGCTCCATTGCTTCATCTCCTTGACTTTACGCGCGTACGACAAGCGCATGAGTTCGACGAACAACTCAAAGAAGTATTCGTTATCGGCATCATTAGTTATAATCCTAAGCGCCTGAGCCATATTGCCTGCTGATGAACGCGCTATGCGTTTGGCCTCAGCCGGCAACACCGCATGGCGACTGACCAATGCCGCCTCCACCTCAGCCTCTGTGAGGCGTGGCACGGTTATCATCTGCGTGCGACTGCGAATGGTCTGCAACACCTTGTCGGGCTGTTCGCTGACAAGTATGAAAACAGTCTGTGCAGGAGGTTCTTCGAGGAGTTTGAGGATTTTGTTGGCACAAGTGAGGTGCAGTTTCTCTGGCAACCAAATGACCATAACCTTATATCCTCCTTGGCTGGACTTCAAACTCAACTTACGCATTATCGCCTCGCTCTCGTTAGCATAAATGATAAGTTGCTGGTTCTCAGCCCCCGACATCGCCATCCACTCGGTCATGCCGAAATAGGGGCGAGTCAACAGCAGTTCACGCCATTCACGCAGAAAATCGTCGCAGAACGAATCTTTTCCGCTGGTCTTCTTATATATAGGAAAGACGAAATGAAGGTCGGGATGCTGCAACTTCTCAGCCATTGCACCACCGCCAAGCAACATCTGAGCATACGCCACCGCAATAGGCATTGCTCCACATCCTTCTGCTCCACAGAGCATCAGAGCATGAGGCACTTTACCTTTCTGGTATTCGTCAAGCAGATGCTGTTTGACTTGCTCCTGACCTATTATTTCATCAAATCTCATCTATATTATATCTTCTCTTTCTATCTTTATCGGCCTACCACGAAGCCTTGACTTAATATATCTGCCTTGCTATCTCCCGGATACTCTCTACCGCACCCATAGAGTAGAAATGTATGCTTGGCACACCATGCCTCATCAGTTCACGACACTGCTCAACACCCCATTCTATGCCAAGTTGCTTTACCGCCTCATCCGTGCGGCACTGCTCCATTTCCTTCGACAACGCTTCGGGCAGGTCTATATGGAATGTCTTCGGCAAGACGCTGAACTGACTCAGTTTCGCTATCGGCTTAATGCCCGGAATGATAGGGATTGTGATGCCGTGCTGACGAGCAATCTCCACAAAATTAAAGTATTTCTCGTTGTCGAAAAACATCTGCGTCACAGCATAATCAGCCCCCATGTCCTGCTTCTGTTTCAGCATCAGCATGTCAAACTCCAAGTTAGGCGCTTCCTCATGTTTCTCTGGGTAGGCGGCAACTCCGTATGAGAAAGGCTGTCCGGGATTTTTGATAGGAGTGCCGTCAACAAATCGTCCCTCATTAAACAGATTTACCTGCTCTATCAGTTCAGAAGCATGGGCATATCCTCCCTTCACAGGCTGAAAACGTGCATCCTCCTTCGCCTTGTCACCGCGCAGAAGCAGAAGGTCACGTATGCCGAGAAACTGCAAGTCGAGCAACATATACTCAATATCCTCCTTCGTCATGCCGCTCACTACCACATGAGGCACAACCTTCACATCGTACTTCTGCATTATGGCGCTTGCCACAGCCACCGTACCGGGGCGACGACGCATGGAATGACGCATGAACGTGCCGTCTCCCTGTTCCACATACACAAATTCGCTTCTGTGTGTGGTGATATTGATGTATTCAGGCTCAAACTCTTTCAGTGCATCAATGGTGCGGAACAATGCCGCAGTGCCTGTGCCTTTCAGCGGAGGCAGCACTTCGAAAGAGAACGCCGTCTTGTCTGTCTTATGTATGAGTTCCGATATTGTCATAGTTTATTGAAGATTGCCCCTCAACTGATAGTAGGCAGCCGTAAATGCAAAAAGCATAATTGCCTCTGCAAAGAAAACGCCGACACAGCAGCACAATATACCGATTATATACAGTCCTATGAAAACAAGACCAAGACCAATGATTGACAAAGTGTTGCCTTTGGTCATGTTCCAACTTGCTGTCAACGCCTCTATGATACCTGCATCAGGGTGGTCAATTAGATAAATAGGCGCAAAAACTATGCGAGGGATGATAAAAAATGCAGGAATTACACAAAGCATTATAGAAACGCCTTCTATGATGCTCACAAGAATTTCCAACACAAAAAACTTAACGTACACAGTCAATGGCATACTGAACACATTCATGCCGATAGAGGTAAAGCGACCGCTCATCAATCCGAGAGCAAGGTTGTAAAATCCTGTGTAAATCAAAATTGACAACACATTCGATACGAATGCTGAACCCATATTATTTTTCCAATGCTCGGCGAAAATAGTCAATGCTTTCATATCACCTCGACTAAGAGCATCGGTCAAAACTTTTGCCTTATATTCATCAAGGTCAACCCCTGTAATTTTGTTAATGAGCAAAGATATCACTCCCAATGCCAGCATAATTACTGCCACCATAAGACCATGCTTCTTTGCATACTCCCAGCCTGTGCCTATCGCACCGCCAATGCTTAAAGAATAATTCTCCATAATACTCTGAATTTTGTCGTTTTGTTTTTATTTATTTCTTGTCGTTTACTATTTACATAAGTAAGGGCAGACGCTTTCCGATGACGAGAAACAACCCTTTATTGTGCAAAGTTAATAATATATTTTCTGTTTTTTGCCAAAAAGTTAGCATAAAATGGATTTATAGTTGCTTTATACCGCCTAAATTACTAACTTTGTCGCAAAATTATACCTTAACAGTAACATTAAAACTCTCAAATCTATGAATGCTATAAGCACAACCAACGCCCCTGCAGCCATAGGGCCATACAGTCAGGCGATAGAAGGAAACGGAACTATCTACGTTAGCGGACAACTCCCAATCAACCCTGCCACAGGCGAGTTTGCCGAAGGAGACATCAAGGACAAGGCAAGGCAGAGCCTCAACAACATCAAGAGCATCCTTGCCGAAGCAGGACTTTCCATGCAGAACGTGGCAAAGGTCACTGTGCTGCTGAGCGACATAGGCGATTTCGCCGCAGTCAACGAGGTGTATGCCGAGTTTTTCCAAGCCCCCTACCCTGCACGCTCAGCATTCGCTGTTGCCGCACTGCCCAAGGGTGCGCCTATCGAGATAGAGGCTATTGCCGTGAGATAAACACAAAACATTTTTTCAGAAACAACAACTTAACACACACATACCTATGAATAAGATTATTATGATATTGGCGCTGTTCGTCACAACGATGAACGCCAGCGCACAAGACCAGTTGGCAGACAAGATGAACGCTCTGCGTTCAAGGGGCTTCGGCGCTCGCAATGCTGAGGCTACACAAACAACTGCCACCGAGAAAGACAGCGTAAAAGTCGACGGCGACGCAGACCCTTCGTTCCCCGGCGGCGACATCTTCCTCGAGGCATATCTGAAAAAGAAACTCATGCACACAGAAGTGAGCGGCACAGGCGATGTTGTCGTCAGTTTCATGGTTGACAAGAAAGGCAACATCTACAACGCCGAAGTCACCCAGTCGGCAGGCAGCACCCTCGACACAGCGGCCTTCAACATCGTCACAGGAATGCCACGTTGGAAACCGGGCTACACCAATGGCGAACTTGCCGACAAGCCAGCACAAGTGACAGTAAGTTTTGGCAAGAAAAACTAAAAAAGAATTGCTCAACATTCAATACCTCATACTATTATGGTAAAGCACATCATACTTTGGACCCTCAACCCCGAACTGTCTGCCGACGAGAAAAACACCGTAAAGGCAGGCATCAAGGCAGGGCTTGAAGGACTTGTCGGCAAAGTACCCGGGCTTCTCGACGTAAAAGTCTGCATAGACGGCCGTTTGGAGTCATCGAATGCCGACGTCATGCTCGACAGCACTCTCGAATCGCCAGAGGCACTGAAAGCATACGCCACGCACCCCGACCACGTTGCTGTAGCCAATACCAAGGTGCGCCCCTACACTGTGCAACGCTCATGCCTCGACTTCGAAATATAGAGAACCTAACACTAACCTAAAACCTTCCCTTACACACAATGAATGCCATTGCCAAAAGCCTATCACTCGTCGCCCTATCCATAATATCCATACAACCTGTCGCCTCCAAACAATCCACACCAACCGACCACACCAACGGTCAACTATGGCTCGACACCAACGGCGAACACATCAACGCCCATGGAGGCAACATCATCAAGCATGGCGACACCTACTACTGGTATGGAGAGAACCGCCCCAACCGAGGCTTCACCACCCAAGTGGGCGTGTCCGTTTACTCCTCGCCAAATCTCCGTGACTGGACAAACGAAGGCGTAGCCCTTGCCGTAAGCGAGGAACACGGCAGCGACATTGAGCGAGGCTGCATCATGGAACGCCCCAAAGTCGTCTACAACCCAAAGACAAAGAAATTCGTCATGCTCTTCCACCTCGAACTGAAAGGCCGTGGCTACGAAGCCGCCCGTGTGGCGTTTGCCGAGAGCGACACTCCCACAGGGCCTTTCCGTTTCATCCGCAGCACACGTGTCAACGCTGGCATCTGGCCTTTCGACATGGACAAGAAAGCACAAAAGGTGGCTCAAAGCACCAACCCCAGCGCATGGAAACACTGGTGGACAGCCCCATGGAGAGCCGAAGTGGAAAAGGGCATGTACCTATGGCGTGACTTCAAAGACGGACAGATGAGCCGCGACATGACAGTGTTCATCGACGACGACGGCAAGGCATACCACATCACATCTTCCCAAGAGAACCTTACCCTCCTCGTCAGCGAACTCACAGACGACTTCCTCGACTTCACAGGCAAATACAACACTATCGCCCCCGGAGGACAGAACGAAGCCCCCTGCATCTTCAAACGCAACGGCACCTACTGGCTCATCTGCTCTGGCTGCACAGGCTGGGCGCCCAACGAGGCACGCATGTTCACCTCTCAAAGCATTTGGGGTCCATGGAAACAACTCCATTCCCCATTCGTAGGCGAGGCAACGGGCTACCGCAACATGCCAGCCAACAAGACCTTCGGAGCGCAAGGCACATACATATTATATAATGTGTCGCTCCCTGACAATACATCTACCCTCCCCTACCCCATTTTCATGGCAGACATTTGGAATCCTCGCCACCTCTCCCAAAGCCTCCATTTATGGCTTCCCATAGAGTTTAGCGAAGATGGTACGCCTATAATCCGCTGGACGGACAAGTGGTAACAGAACAAAACGGCAACAAACAGTGCATAGGCAATCACAGCAACCGTCATAGCAAATAGGCGACAACGGCGCATAAGCAATCACGGCAGCCGTCATAGCAAATAGGTAACAATGGCCAACAAGGTGGCTAACAACAAATAGGTGGTAACAATTGTTACCACCTATCATTTTCCCTATACATTAGCCACCGTTCTTAAAATATAACTTATGTTTTATAAAATATAGGCTATATTTATATAAATTTAAGTTTAATTTTATAAAATATAAGTTATATTTTAAGAA
>JAFLUT010000075.1 GCA_022508665.1 Prevotellaceae bacterium
CAGCCGTGACAAATTATAATCGTCAGCCAATGCAGATTATCCCTCTCAGCGGTTATCTACTAGTTTGGAAAACCGTTGCTATCTGAACACACAGAAAGTTCGCCTCCAAATGCTCAAAAACAAATAACAAAAAGCAATCTGTTTCCTATTACAGAAAAATGTGTATCTTTGTGGCGGAATATATAAATCTATCACAAAATGTAACCTAAATCAGAACTAACGAATACTTGCATTGTTGCTTGGCGGCGATATAAGAAATATAGGCCTAAAATAAAAACTCCCACCGAAGCGGGAGCACAGGTTTTACCCTTCGGCCATAACGGCCTTATTGTGATAAGATGTAGGAAATCTTACGATGCAAAATTACGAAATAAAGTTATAACAACAAAAAAAAGAACAAAATAATATAAAAATAAAAAACAAATGGCAAGAATATTAGGAATAGACACAGGAACAAATAGTCTCGGATGGGCTATTGTGGAAAAAACAGATGATTCTTATAATTTAATAGATAAAGGGGTGAATATCTTCTCGGAAGGAGTGAAGATAGAGAAAGGCATTGAGTCGTCAAAAGCAGCAGACAGGACTGAACATAGGTCTGTTCGTAAGCATTATTGGCGGCGGAAAGTGAGAAAAATAAGGCTATTGACCCTATTGATAGAGAACCATTTATGTCCACCATTGGATAAAGAGAGTTTAAGGGATTGGAGACTCAAAAAGATATATCCCAACGACGAGTTGTTCATGGATTGGCAACGTACTGATGACAAAAGGGATGTAAACCCATACAAGTTCAGATATATTTGCCTAACGCACAAGTTGGACATGTCGGATATAACACAGCGGTACATTTTGGGACGAGCATTGTATCATTTGAACCAACGTCGTGGATTTTTGAGCAACAGAAAAGAAACCACCAAAGCATCAGAAGGAGAAGTCCTTGGCAGTATCAACGAATTAAGCAAGGAGATAGAAGATGCAGGCTACACATATCTGGGAGAATACTTCTATCATCTATACCAAGAAGGCAATAAAATAAGAAAGCATTACACTGCTCGCAAAGAACATTATCTAAAAGAATTTCGTGCCATTTGCGCCAAGCAAGAGTTGGATGGAGAATTGGTAAAGAAATTAGAAAAGGCAATCTTTGACCAACGGCCGTTGAAATCGCAGAAAGGGCAAGTCGGAATGTGTACATTTGAAAAGGGGAAGGCACGCTGTTTGTCTTCTCACCCCTTGTATGAAGACTTTAGAATGTATAGTTTTCTGAATAATATCAAAATACAAACACCGCGAGATACAGAATTGCGTTATCTGACAGGGGAAGAAAAGGATGCCATCATTCCACTGTTCAAGCCTAAGTCTAAGCGAACTTTTAATTTTGAAGACATTGCAAAGAAACTTGCTGCAGGCAAGAAAAAATATTGTTACTTTAAGGATGAAGCGGACAAACCTTATAAGTTTAATTATCAGATGGACACGCAAGTGGCAGGTAGCGTGGTCAATGCACAGTTGGAAGAGATTTTTGGTAAAAAGTGGTTGGATGCCGTTTGCGAGGTGTATACGCTTGCCGAAGGAAAGACACGTTTTCAAATAATGAACGATATATGGCATGCCCTGTTCTTTTATGATGATGAAGATAAACTGAAAAAGTTTGCAAAAAATCGTTTGCAATTGGATGACGAGAAGGCGGAGAAATTTAGCAAGATAAATATGCCCAACGACTATGCGGCATTAAGTTTGAAAGCCATCCGTAAAATACTGCCTTATATGAGAGATTATGGGTTGATTTACTCTCAGGCAGTTTTCCTTGCAAATTTATCAGAAGTGTTGCCACATCATATATGGGGAATAAAGGAAATGCGTGAGGTTGCCATAGAGAATATCATAGCAATCATGTCGTCTTATGACAAGAACAGGGAAGTACGAACCCAAGAGCAATGTATAAAAGACTTTCTTATCGAGAGATATAATGTGAGCGTGGAAGGCGTGAAGAAACTGTATCATCCTTCGATGATGGAACTCTATCCTCGTGTTCGCCCTGACGATGACGGCATCTTCCAATTAGGGTCTCCACGAATCAGCAGTGTGAAAAATCCGATGGCAATGCGTTCTTTGTTCCGTCTGCGCAAAGTGATAAATTTGCTATTGAAGGAAGGAAAGATTGATGCAGATACGACTATTCACATTGAGTTTGCACGCGAACTGAACGATGCCAATCGTCGCAAGGCCATTCAAGAGTGGAATAGAGAACAGAAGAATAACCGAGAGTTATGCAAGAAAGAAATAATAAAGTTAGGCATAGCGAACCCTTCCGATACAGACATACTTAAGTACCAATTGTGGGAAGAACAGAAACATAGGTGTCTATATACAGGAGAAAGCATTGGTATAGCAGATTTTTTAGGAGAAAACCCGAAATATGATATAGAACATACGATTCCTCGTAGTGTTGGGGGAGATAGTACAAAGACAAATCTCACTCTTTGCAATAGTAAGTATAATCGTGATGTGAAAAAGACGAAACTTCCTGTTGAGTTGACGAACCATGAAGAAATACTTGAACGAATAAGAGAATGGAAAGAGAAATATGATGAGTTAGATAAACGAATAAGAAAGATAAATACGAAAGGGGCTGCATCAAAAGAAGATAAGGACAGGAAAATAAAAGACCGGCATAAATTATCATTGGAACGTGATTACTGGCGTGGCAAATACCAACGTTTCGTAATGGAAACTGTGCCAGAAGGATTTTCTCGCCGACAAAATACGGATGCAAGTGTGATTGCCCGTTATGCTCGTTTGTATCTTAAGTCTGTGTTCAAGCATGTATATATAGTGAAGGGGTTGGCCACATCCGATTTCAGAAAGATGTGGGGAATACAAGAGGAATATACAAAGAAAGAACGTGTGAACCATGTACATCATTGTATTGATGCCATTACCATTGCTTGCATTGGCAAAAACGAATATGACAAATTAGCACAATTTTACCATGACGAGGACAGTTATAAATGGAACAGGGGAAACAAACCTCAGTTTGAGAAACCATGGCCTACGTTTGTCAGCGACATTAAGCAGATACAGGATGAACTACTGATAGCACATTATTCTAAAGATAATATGCCAAAACAGGCACGACGTTATGTTAGGGACAGCAAAGGGGGCAAGGTTTTGACACAAGGCGATACGGCTCGTGCTTCGTTACACAATGACACTTATTATGGAGCGATAAAGAAAGATGGAAAGACAAGGTATGTTGTTCGCAAAGGTCTTGATGGATTGGATGAGAAAGATGTGAAAAACATCGTGGATGATGAAGTGCGTAGCAAGGTGGAAAATGCCATTTCATTGCATGGTTCATTGAAAAAGGCATTGGAAGAAACCATCTGGATGAATGAAGAAAAGAAAATACCAATTAAAAAAGTGCGTATATATGCAAACTCTGTTACTCGCCCAATAAATATTCGGCAACAGCGTGATGTGTCAAGGCATGAGCATAAACGACAATACCATGTACAGAATGACCGCAACTATATGATGGCTATATATGTGTGGAGAAACGGCAAAGGAAAAGAGAAGCGCGAGTTTGAATTGGTTAATAATCTTGCCGCAGCAGATTTTTATCGCCGTAGTAATGATAATGTTCCTACTGACAACCAACTTGTTCCGTTGTATAGTCAAAGTGGATATGAACTGCGTTACAAGTTGAAGATAGGAACGATGGTGCTTTTGTATGAAAACACTCCTGAAGAAGTATGGGACTTGGATAGAAAGGATTTGCAAAAGAGGTTATATAAGGTAACTGGGTTGTCATCGTATATTCTTCAACAAAAATATAGTTTTGGAACAATTGAATTAGTCTATCATCAAGATGCTCGTCCAAGTTCTGAAATTAAGAAGATAAACGGAGAGTTTGGAACAAATGAGGAATTCAGGGCTGGTATAAAAATGCTTCACACTCAATTCACGGCACTTGTACAAGGCGTAGATTTTGAAATTAACGATTTAGGAGAGATTAAAAGACTAATATGATAAAGCAAACATTGATGTTTACCTCGCCTGTCTCGCTATCTTTGAAAGATAAACAATTGATTATAACTTACAAAGATAGGTCTGACATCGTAACACGGCCAATAGAGGACATTGGTTTTGTTGTTATAGAAAATCCAATGGTCAGCATTACTGTACCATTGCTTAATGAACTGTCTGACAATAATGTCTCTGTAATCTTTTGTGACAAGAAGCAGATGCCGAAGTCTATGCTGATGAACCTTGATGGCAATTCGACGTTACAGGAGAGTTATAGATACCAATTTGATGTTGGGGGTTCACAGAAGAAGCGTTTATGGAAGCAGCTGGTGGAAAGTAAAATAAAGAATCAAGCAGCATTGTTAGACAAGGTAGGCAAGGAGGGAAATGTGCTTAAACCATATTATATGAATGTGAAATCTGGTGATGCAGACAATCGTGAAGGGGCGGCCGCGCGCACATATTGGAGTAATCTATTTGATGATGGTTTTAGGAGAGAACGTGATGGCGAACCACCTAACAACTTGCTTAATTATGGATACACAATTTTGCGTGCTGCGGTAGCAAGAGCGCTAATCGGGTCTGGGCTTTATCCTGCATTCGGCATTTTTCACAGGAACAGATACAATTCTTTCCCTTTGGCAGATGATGTGATGGAGCCTTACAGGCCTTTTGTTGATGAAATCGTATATCGCCTCTATTATGACGGCGCTGTCAGTGAACTTGACAGTTATACAAAAAGTTGTTTGTTAAGAGTCTTATTTTCTGACGTGAAAATAGGGAAAATGACCAGACCTTTAGAAATAGCCTTGTCTACTACAACAGCCTCACTCTTGAAGGTGTATAAAGGAGAAAATGACAAACTATCATTGCCGATGATATGAGTGAAGTTCGTTTGAATGCTTATCATATTATGTGGTTATTTGTTTTCTTTGACTTGCCTGTGGTGACCAAGAAAGAGAGAAAGTTGGCTTCGCAGTTTCGTAAGAATCTAATGAAAGACGGTTTCGTCATGTTGCAATATTCGGTTTATATTCGTCACTGTGCTTCTTATGAAAGCCAGGCTGTTCACATAAAAAGAGTAAAAACTATTGTTCCAGAAACAGGTATGGTCAGCATTTTGAGTGTAACAGATAAACAATACGGGGAAATAGTCAACTATTGGGGAAAAGAAAAAAAGAAAAAAACACCGATAGCACCTTTACAATTGGAACTTTTTTAATATCTTTGCACTATCAAACCTCATTCTCAAACCACTTTATAGGAGAGACATTGACTCTAAACGTTTGAAATAGAAATAATTGAAATGCCTATGTTGTGGTTTGATGTAGGAATATAGGGATATACAACGTAGTCGGGTTAAATATGTGACGAATCTGAGTTGTGGTTTGATGTAGGAATATAGGGATATACAACGGGGAAAGCCATCTGACGAGACGCAAGAGGTTGTGGTTTGATGTAGGAATATAGGGATATACAACAGGAACTGAAACTACCGAACTTGGTGAACTGTTGTGGTTTGATGTAGGAATATAGGGATATACAACTATCGTAGCCAGAACCCGGGAACTCAACTTGTTGTGGTTTGATGTAGGAATATAGGGATATACAACAAAAATCCTCTACTTGACCGGGTTGAGTAAGTTGTGGTTTGATGTAGGAATATAGGGATATACAACAAGATAATGGACGTTTACGATTTCAAACCGTTGTGGTTTGATGTAGGAATATAGGGATATACAACAATAGAATCAGAAGTAAACAATATGTATCCGTTGTGGTTTGATGTAGGAATATAGGGATATACAACTGCACGAAGCGAGACTGTGCGCGAGAAGGGTTGTGGTTTGATGTAGGAATATAGGGATATACAACGGAACTGGAGGCGGTAAAGTGTATGCAATGTTGTGGTTTGATGTAGGAATATAGGGATATACAACGATAGCATTTCTTCTTTTGTCGATGACGTGTTGTGGTTTGATGTAGGAATATAGGGATATACAACACAAGTTCAGATGAAGATACTTCATACCGGTTGTGGTTTGATGTAGGAATATAGGGATATACAACACGATGAGCGGAAACGTTAAAATCGAAGTAGTTGTGGTTTGATGTAGGAATATAGGGATATACAACCGAAGTTGGTCATTTTCCTTGAGAAGTTCAAGTTGTGGTTTGATGTAGGAATATAGGGATATACAACTGGCTAAAACAGAAGCGGAAAAGACGAAGAGTTGTGGTTTGATGTAGGAATATAGGGATATACAACGATAGCAAAAACCAAGAAAGAACTCTGGGGTTGTGGTTTGATGTAGGAAAATACATTTATACCCCAAGTAAGGATTAAATTAGAGAGGTATAAAGAAATTCCGTTATTCGTTCTTTCTTTTCTCTTGTACAAAAAATTGCTTGTAAGAGTGATATGTTTTTAACAACTCTACAGAAGGGGTAAAAAGGAGTGCCGTCAGCCGTATTTATGTTATACGGTTTATCGTAATTCCGATACGCCGTTCATTGCTCAAGTGATAAACGGTGTATCGCTCAAGCGACAAACGGCACATCGGTATAGCGATAAGCGGTGTTTGATAACGCCCTAATAATGACATCGTTACCCACACCTGTCTCCTCGTCCTCATTTCAATAACTTCATTCCATATCCCTAAATACCTCACCCAACGCATCTCAAAACACCGCCAATCCAAATTTATTTATTATCTTTGCAGGTGAAAAAGAAAAAGGAAATGGAAGAGAATAAAATCATAATGTATTAAAGATGACAATTGTAAACTATGAATTTTTTGGAATTAGTTAAAAGCAGGTATAGTTGCAGGCAGTATGCCAATAGACCCGTGGAGAAGGAGAAGTTGGAGTATGTGATGGAGTGTGTGAGGCTTGCGCCGTCGGCTGTGAACCGTCAGCCGTGGAGGTTTCGTATCGTTAAAGATGTAGAGGTTTTGCAGAAGTTGTGGGAGTGCTATAATAGGGAATGGTTTAAGTCCGCTCCTGTGTGCATTGTCGCTTCGGTGGTGCATGATGAGGAGTGGGTGCGTTCTGACGGGAAGCATCATGGGGATATTGATGTCGCCATCGCTGTGGAGCATTTGTGTTTGGCGGCGGCGGAACAGGGGCTTGGCACTTGTTGGGTGTGCAATTTTGATGCGGCGTTGTGTAAGGAAGTTCTCGCAATGCGGGAGAATGAGGAGGCACTGGTGATTATCCCTGTGGGTTATCCCGATTGTGAGCCGACGGAGAAGAAGAGAAAGGAAATGAGTGAGATTGTTTTGTAATGATAAAAGATTGCTTATGATAGAGATAGGACAGAAACATGTTAGTGAACTGGTGGTTACGGATGCTGTGACCGCTACTGCTTTGGGGTCGGGAGATATGCCTGTGTTGGGTACTCCTGCTATGATGGCACTGATGGAGAATGCGGCGATGTTGGCGGTGAGAGATTCTTTGCCTGAAGGGTGTACCACGGTGGGAGGGCATATAGAGTCGTCGCATCTGAAGCCAACGAAGGTGGGGGAGAAGGTTGAGGCTGTGGCAGAGGTGGTGAAAGTGGACGGGAAGAAAATCTTTTTCAAGGTGGCTGCTTATTGTGGCGATGCGTTGTTGGGCGAAGGCACGCACCTTCGGTTTGTTGTGGACAGGGAGAAGTTTATGAGTCGGTTGTAGGTGTTATATATAATAAGGTAAAAGGATGGAAAAGGAACAGATGATGTCTGCCGTGAGGGGCTATCTTGAGGAGAAAGGATATGAGAGGATGGATGTCCGAGCGGCGATGTTCGACATGGACGGTGTGCTGTTCGACTCAATGAAGAACCATGCTCGCAGTTGGCATGAGACGATGGCTCACTTTGGTTTTGACCTGCCCGAATGGGAGGCGTACATGCACGAGGGCAGGACTGGGGCAGGAACTATAAACATTGTGTCGATGCGTGAGCGTGGGCATGAGGCGACGGAGGAGGAGATAGAGAATATATATAGGTATAAGAGTGAACTGTTCAACCGTTGCCCCACGGCGGAACGCATGCCGGGGGCATACGAACTGACGGTGAAGGTGAAGGAGAGTGGGGTGGTGCCAATGGTCGTGACTGGCAGCGGACAGAAGACTCTGCTGGAGAGGTTGCAGCGGAACTTTCCCGATATATTTCGGGAGGAACTTATGGTTACCGCGTTTGATGTGAAATATGGCAAGCCAAATCCCGAGCCTTACCTAATGGGTATGGAAAAGTTCAGACGGTTTGTGTCGAAGGGAAATGATAGGCTATGCGGAGGAACCATCGGTGATGTGCATAGCCGATTGTTGGAAAAGGTCTCACTGAATAATTTCATTGTTGTAGAGAATGCACCTTTGGGAGTAGAAGCAGGTGTGGCGGCAGGAGTATTCACTATTGCCGTGAACACAGGGCCATTGCCCGACGATGCTTTGCTGAGCAAGGGGGCAAACCTTTTGTTCCACTCTATGCAGGAGTTGTGCGATGAATGGGATAATTTGTTTGCTGCTTTTGTTTCGAAAAACCGATAGGTGTGATTATATAACACTGCTTAGCGTAATTATATGACACCGTTTGGCGTAATTACTCAATACCTCTTATTGTCAATGAATAAGCATGGTCATTGCTTTGTCATACTCATCTTTAATGAAGCCAATTTTTATTATTCCCGAATGAAACAAGCGTAGAATAAAATCGTTTAATGTTTCATTATCTTTCTTTTCATTTAGATGGGTATAGATGATTGGTGCGAGAACAAGACTCCCATCAATATATTCCTTAAATTCCTCATATACGCTTTTATCATCTCTCCTTCCAATCTTTTTTGAAATAAAAACTTCTGCCGCCACCACAAAAGCCTCATTTCTGCCCTCGTTGTATTCTCTCGCTTTTTCCTCGTTCTCCCTATAAAAATCATCTGCCATAAGTTCATCGAGTTTCCCCATCAACTCATTAGAGATTTTTAACCGATGAAGGTTCTCATGGATATATACCTTGATAAAGTCAAGACGAAACTGTTTTTCCATCTTTGGGTCGAGCAAGACTGGCGTACAGCAAAAAGATTCGTCTGAAAGGTTAAATGCATTATCGATATTCATTACATAAGTTTTGGAGGGCGTTTCTGAAAGCCCTTCTGAGCCGGAAAAATCTGTCATGGCAGAATGTATTTTATCAAGAAGTTCATTTTTGATAGGGTAAGAACGTATATGGTTGTCGAGTTCTGATTTGATTTGAGAATCCCAATATTCCGAATAATCTGCTTCTTTAATCATTGTAAAACATTGGCTCAATTCTGGTTGTAGACTTACAATATGCTTTATCCATTCTTCATTCGAATATTGAATATCATTATTCTTATTCAACTTATTAAAGAATGTTACACAGGAATCTAAATCATTGCGTTCATTTGTAAACATGGCATAGAAATTGCACAAATTTGAGGCAGTTATTTCTCTATTTATATGGTTAAGACTGTGCATAAAAGTAGAGTCGGTCGCTATATGACTGAATTTAGGATGGTCTTTGAGTTTATCAAAATATTGTAAAGAAGCGATAAAGTCGAAGCACTTGGATGTAGTAAATAATTCAGCCTTTTGTGCAAAAGAGTGTGTTGCAACTATTAGAAAACAGGTTAATAAAATATGTCTCATTTGTTTAGTTTATAAAAGATAAAGGGTTAGTTGTTTAACATTATCCCGTTGATTATCCGTCCGTTGAGTTTGCGACGGGCAGAGAAAAAGCGGTCGTGATTGGTATAGGTGTTGATGCCTGACACATGTATGTTGTTGGGATTGACACCTTTGCTGATGAGTTGAAGGCGGTTGCACTCCCATAGGTCGATGTGCCAGCGTGTGGCGGTGGTTTGTCCGTGGGGACATCTGCCTTCTGCTAAATCTGTCAAAACAGAGGAATGGTGCATCAGCGGAAATCTTTTTGCCAACTTATCCATAGGGAAACCAGCATCGGCAAATGCTTGATATACTTCGTCGCCCACTTCAAAACTTTCCAATCCTATGCCGGGGGCGATGATGGCGTGCAGATTTTCAGGGTGTATGCCATAGGTAGAAACCAATGTGTCTATGTTTGCTTCAACAATGCGTTTCATAGTTCCTTTCCATCCCGCGTGTACGGCAGATACAACGTGTTCTGTGTTGTCCCATAGCAATACAGGAATGCAGTCGGCTGTCTTCACGCCAACGCATACATTGGCTATGTTTGTGCATAAGGCATCAACTCCATCAAGGGCAAGTGCTTGTGAAAGTGGGTTGAGAGCGAGAAATGCTTCGTCCACTACTGCCGTCACAGTATCGTGTGTCTGATGCTGAGGCATAATGAGGCGTGGAATGTCAACAGAAACACCGCCATCCCGTGTGGTAGAGAAGGCGGTGATATTATTAGGTGTGTCGTATATAAGCATAGTATGATTAAGGGTTATTCGTACTCAAAATCATCCAAATCCTCAATCTCCTCTTCGTCAAGATATTCAATGTCGTCATCGTCAGAGTTCTCGTCTCCCCAACCCTCATCATCGTCAGCGAGTTCGTCCATGTAAGCAAATCTTTTTGGTGTATGGATGAGCGACTCTTGCGTATTGATAGCGGCAATCTTGTTGCTCTCGCTGTTCATTTCCTTCCAAAGAATATCCTTCAACTCTTGTAGTCCTTGCTGAGCAACGGCACTGATGAACACCACAGGAATATCATCTGGCAGTCCCTCTTTCAGCATTTCAATGAGTTCCTCGTCCATACCGAGCAAATCGCACTTCGTCACTGCCAGCACACGCCCCTTGTTCAGCATGTCGGGATTGAATTGTGCCAATTCATTCAGCAGCACATCGTATTCATGGCGAATATCCTCCGTGTCAGCAGGCACCATGAAGAGCAACAGTGAGTTACGCTCGATGTGCCGCAAGAAACGAAGCCCAAGACCACGCCCTTCACTTGCTCCCTCTATAATTCCCGGAATATCAGCAATTACGAATGAGCGACCATCACGATATGACACGATGCCCAGCGACGGCTCAAGCGTAGTGAAAGGATAATTATCTATCTTCGGCTTTGCTGACGATATAGCATTGACAAGCGTAGATTTACCTGCATTAGGAAAGCCCACAAGTCCCACATCGGCAAGCAGTTTCAATTCCAAGATGAACGACCGCTCCTGCATAGGCTCGCCCGGCTGAGCATATCGTGGTGCTTGATTGGTAGGAGTGGCAAAATTGAAGTTTCCCAATCCTCCACGACCACCTTTCAGCAGTATTATCTCCTGCTCATGTTCCGTCACCTCGCAAACATACTCTCCTGTTTCCGCATCATACACCGCCGTGCCGCATGGCACCTCTATATAGTGGTTAGCACCCTGCTTGCCCGACGATTTGTTTTTAGAGCCATTACCCCCATGCTCCGCCTGTATGTGACGGTCATATCGCAGGTGTAGCAACGTCCAGTAGTTGCGGTTTCCACGCAGAATGACGTGTCCGCCCCTTCCGCCGTTGCCGCCGTCAGGCCCTCCCTTTGGCAGATACTTCGCACGGTGCATGTGTGTCGAACCACGTCCGCCACGACCAGAACGGCAGTAAATCTTTACATAGTCAATGAAATTCGATTCAGCCATCTCAAATTATTGTGCATCGAGGAAAGCGAAAATGTCAGCGAGCATCTGCTCCTTCGAACCCTTCCAAGTGAAAGTGTTACGCATGCCCTCTTTCTCGAACCATTCAGCCAATGGCTCAGTCTGCTTGTGATATACCTCAAAGCGTTTCTTTATTGTCTCCTCATTGTCGTCAGCACGCCCCTGTTCAATAGCCCTGTGGAGCAGACGAGCAAGCAGAGTCTCCTCATCAACAACGAGTTCCACCATCACACCCATATCATGATTACGCTCAGCCAGCATCTTCTTAAGTGCTTCTGCTTGAGCGATAGTGCGTGGGAAACCATCAAAGATAACACCCTTACCCTCTGGCAGTTCGTCGTAAGTCTTTGCAAGAATGTCAATCATCAGTTCGTCGGGGATGAGTTGCCCATTGTCGATATATCCCTTAGCAATCTTGCCAAGTTCTGTGTCATTCTTTATCTCACTGCGGAGTACATCGCCAGTAGAGATATGCCCCATGCCATATTTCGCAACAATCTCGTCGCTGTAAGTGCCTTTGCCCGAACCCGGAGCACCGAAAATGATAATGTTCTTCATTGATAAAAGTGTTTTAGTGTTATTGTCATGTTTGATATTGTCAAATGTGCCATAGCCTCTCCCTCAATTCTCTTTCACCACATATATGCTCTCGTAATTCCTCCCCAATCCGTCGTAATCAAGCCCATACCCCACAATAAATTCGTTAGGTATCTCCATTGCACAATACTTCACATTGAGTGGCACTTGCAACTTCCCCGGCTTCATCAGCAACGTAGCCACCTCCACAGAGCGCACACCCATATTGCGAAACTGCGGAATAAGACTGTACATCGTCGTTCCTGTATCTATAATGTCCTCCACAATAATGACATCCCTATCCATCAAATCAGAGCAAACGCCAATCAACTGCTTCACTCTGCCTGTCGTTTCCATTCCCTCGTATGACGAGAACTTCGCAAACTGAATTTCATGCTCAAATGTCAGATGCCTCACAAGGTCTGCCGCAAACATAAATGCTCCGTTCAGTATAGCAATGAGGATAGGGCGTTTCCCTCTGTAATCATCATTCAGCCTCTCTGCCAGTGCCTCCACCCTCTCCGCTATCATCCCTTTGTTGATGAAAGGCTCAAACTGCTTATCTTTTATTGTTATCATCACAGCACTTTTGTGGATTGACAGTGCAAAGGTACTAATAATATATGAAATATGGGAAATACGAGCAAAGCATTTTTACATCGGATGAGAAAAAAGCAGAGGGCAAATTAACGAGAGGCTATGTATTTGTGATTTCTATAAAAGTAATGGAAAGGTAGAAAAATACAAAGGATATAACAGTTTAGCGTTATCCAAACTACCCTTTTACTGTCCAGAATGACAACGGTTGGGCGCTGAAACGCCCTGCCGTTCACGATTACAATAGTCAGCCGTGA
>JAFLUT010000076.1 GCA_022508665.1 Prevotellaceae bacterium
ATATTTTGTAAAATTAAACTTAAATTTTATAAAACATAACTTATATTTTAAGAAAAATGTGGGTTGATTAGGGGAAACGGAGATAGTTGATTAGAAGAAATGTAAAGGAGTGATAGGGAGAAATATGAAAGGTCGATTTTGGGAGATAAAGAGGGGTGATTGGGAGAAATGAAAAAGGTGGATTGGAGGAAATGGATAGGAATAATGTCTGAAATGGATGATAATCGAAAAAGGGGGACAATAAAGAACATATATAAATTATATTACACATATTTAATATTAAGGAACTATGCTGAAGATTGAAAACGTGACTTATGGCTACAATGCCATGCACAACGTGCTGGAAAACTTCTCGCTCTGCTTCGACGAGCCGGGCATCTACGGTCTTTTGGGCAGGAACGGAACGGGCAAAAGCACCTTGCTTTACCTCGTCATGGGGTTGCTCCGACCACGGCGAGGGGAGATTACTTTCGACGGACACAACACGCAGAAACGCACGCCAGAGGCACTTGGCGAAATGTTCATCGTGCCAGAGGAATATAACCTGCCGAGCGTGTCGCTGCCTGCTTATGTGAAGTCGCTCCGTCCTTTCTATCCTAACTTCGATGCAAAACTTATGGTTCGTCTGCTTGACATGTTCGGCATGACTGACGTGAACGGTGCGACACCAGACAAGGAGGGAATACCGCAGATTGACCTCGGAGCCTTGTCGATGGGGCAGAAGAAAAAGATTTACATGTGCATAGCACTCGCCACACGCACTAAACTTCTCCTCATGGACGAGCCGACGAATGGGCTTGACATTCCGAGCAAGAGCCAGTTTCGCAAGGTGGTGGCACAAGGCATGAGGGAAGACCAGACAGTGGTCATCAGCACCCACCAAGTGAGGGATGTGGAGACACTGCTCGACCATGTGACAATCATTGAGCAGAACACCGTTTTGCTAAGTGAGAAAATAAATGTGGAGGAACCTATCAACCTTGAGGAAATGTTCATAAAAGCCCTGAACGGAGAGAATAAAGAGTAAACAAAAGGATTATTAAAACATAGTAAGCATATGGATTTCAACAAAGAACGTTTCGTTAATTTTGCAAAGTACGACCTTGCCATAAATAAGAGTTTCTACCGCAATCTTTCACTTGCCACCATTGTGGGTACATTTGGAATAGCGCTGTTCGGATTTATGATTAGATGGAATATATGGCAAAACTACGCATCAGAATACAGTCTGAATGACGAGAGTTTTGACACATTCGATTTTGCTTGGGATTGCTCTGGCACAAGTGCCTGTCTGCTCGTCTTCTGCACCCTCATGCTCACCGGATTTTGCGGATGCTGGGCGCATAATCTACGCTCGAGGCAAAACCGTATTATGGAACTGACATTGCCAGCGGCAAACATCGAAAAGTTCGTGTGGCATTTGGTGCTGACGGTGGGCGGTGGAGCATTGCTCGTGGTGCTGTCGGCCTTGCTTGCCGACGGCCTTAATGCCCTGCTGTGTCTTTTCGCCATGCCGAAGGGAGCGGAAGTGCCGTCGCTGATTGCGAGAATGTGGAGTCTTATCACATTCAGCATGATTGAAGGTGCAGGAGTTGCAAAGGCGCTTGTCATCTCACTCTGCCTATGCTCATATATCCTGCAATTGGCTTTCTACATATATGGCAACTCGTTGAAATACAAGTTCAACATTATTCTGACGTATGCGGCAGAGCAAGTCATATCGCTTATTCTTTCAATAATCTTCATCACCATTGTCACAAGCATTCACACACATTGGTACATATCTATGAGTGATGATGAAGTGGAAACGATGTTTGAATACATTATATATGGCATATCAGCGATAGAAATCATCCTTGCCGCCGTATTCGTATGGCTGAGTTACCGCAACTATGTGAAGGCTCAACTGATTACACCGTTAAACAAATAACACCATTCTGAACGATGCAATTCAAAGACAACAAAGCAATATATCTGCAAATAGCCGACCTCATTTGCGATGACATCCTGCAAGACCGACTGCGTGAGGATGAACGCATCCCGAGCGTGAGGGAGTATGCAGCAATGGTGGAAGTGAACGTGAACACTTGCGCCCGAGCATACGACTGGATGCAGGGACTGGGCATCATCTACACGAAGCGAGGACTGGGCTACTTCGTGTGCTGCGGTGCAAAGGATGTTATCCGAAAAATGAAACGGCAAACATTCCTTACTGAGACCCTGCCCGAAGTGGCACGCCAAATGGCAAGTCTCGACATCACGATGGAAGAGTTAAACAACGAAATAATCAAACATCAAATAAAACAATAACCACTATGACAAAAAACAGATTTCTTTTTGCTATCAGCCTGACTGTTAGCATAATGGGCTTGAGCCTCACGGCATGCACTTCGTCAATAAAAGACGCAGCAAAAATCATCAGCAAGAAAGCACACGACAATGACTTCCGAGACAGTGAAAAATGGGGAAAAGTCATTACTAAGCCTATTGAAGTGAGCCAGTTTTCACATATCTATCTGGCTGGCAATGTCGACATTAAATTCACACAGGGCGATTCGTTTAGCGTTGAGGCATACGGCAACGAGAAAGCCATTGATGCCAATGACATCCGAGTGGAAGGCAATGCCCTCGCCGTCTCAAAAAAAGAAGGTGTCAAAGGTAACGTGCCAACCATAAAACTGCTCATAACTGCTCCGTCGATAGAGAGTGTGGATGTGGCAGGTGCAGGTGACATTGTTTTCAAAGGAGAAACGGAACTGGCAGGAGACCTCGATTTGACATTGTCGGGCGCAGGAGATATAGACATCAACAAACTGAAATGCAATGATTTGACCATCACGATTAGCGGTGCAGGTGACGTGACTGCCAAGAAAATCAAAAGCGAAAAGGCGACGATAAAAATCAGTGGCGCAGGAGATATTGACGCGGCAATCAGAGCCACGGATATCAGTCTCACCATAAGTGGTGCAGGAGACGCCGACCTCGACGTGCAGTGCGACAATCTCATCGTTCAAGCAAGCGGTACAGGAGATGTTGACCTTAAAGGCGAATGTGTAAACCTTACCAAATCGTCGAGTGGCATGTCAAGCATTGATTCACGAAAGTTGACGGTGAAAAATATGAACATCAAGTAAAAACAAAAGCCACAACAATGTCGTGAGACATAGGCTTATCTTTGGTTAATAAATATATTAAAAAACCTCACGCAGCGATTGCGTGAGGATTTTATTTTATGAATCTGGTGCAGGTATAAAACTATCCCTCTACCCTATTCCTAATGTCATAGCGAAGACAATGACACAGAGGTAGTTGAAGAAAATGACTGTCATTAAGATATTCATGTCGCTCTTCATATAGCCAGAAGCTGTGAATTGCTCAGAAACGAGGCGTCTGATGCCCACTTTCGGATGAACATAACGCTCCATAACCCAATAGAAAAGTAGCCCTAAGAGAGTGCCTACAATAAATCCGACACACACATCGCCGAGGTAATGCACGCCGAGATATAGGCGAGTGAAGGTGGTTGTGAGCGACCAAAAAATGAGGGTAACAGTGATTTTTGTGCTGCGGAAAAGGCAAGAGAGGAACACTGCCATGCACATGGTGTTGCAGGCGTGACCTGAGAAAAAGCCATACTTGCCACCACGGTTGTTGCGGACTACATCAATGAAGTACATCAAATGTGGGTCTTGGGTTGGTCGCCACCGTGCAACTGTAGGTTTGACAATGCCAGAACAGAGTCGGTCGGCTACAAAAATCAGCAGGGCTATGGTGAGATAGACCATTAGCGCTTCTTTCCAATTATTGTTTTTGAAAACAATGATAAGCAATGTAAGTATGACCAACGACCAGGAGAAGGTGTTGGTGACAGTATACATCACGTTGTCCCAGAAAAGGCTATCACTACCATTGATAGCGAGAGTCAACTGATGATCAAGTTCGTTAAGTTCGTTCATATAATTTCTGCTGTGCTGACTGGTATCCACCCTTGCTTCCCTTCTTCAAACTTCACTTCCATCCACTCTTTCATCGAGCCGTCAAGAATTTCAACCTTTGAGCCTTCGTGAATGAGGAAGAGATCGGTGCTGCGGTCACTCGGAGAACTTTTCACTGTGACAGAGGGGGCAAGTATAATGGCTGTATTTCGGTTTTTCAATCCGAGATTTTGAGAGAGAGCGGCAAGGTTTGATATGACCGTAATGACAAAGAACAACATCGCTCCGTAGATGCCGACTTTGCGAACCCACAGTTGGGTCCAGAACATATAAAGAGCCGCTCCTATAAGCACGAGCAGAAAAGATATAATGCCAAGAATTTCCCATGCGTCCATGCTCATACTATTGGATAAATCTCGCCACCATGTGACGAAAAACATCTCTGACGGAGGCACAACCTTATCGACAGTCTTGCCACGAGCCAACGCAAGATTTGCTCTGATATCGCTGTCACCCGGAGAAAGCAGAATGGCTCGCTCATAGTTGAGAATGGCGAGTGGAATATTGTCCATCTTGTAGTAGCAGTTGCCGAGATTGTAATACACTTCCGCTGCCTCACCGTTGGTCTTTAGCAAAGTTTCGTAGGCGTTAGCGGCATCAGCAAACTTATCTTTTTCATAGAGTTCATCAGCCTCTGTCTTAGTGACGGCAGAAGCAATTGCCGCTATGCACGTTAATATCGTGGCAAATAAAATCTTACGCATCATAAATTGTCCTCCATTCTGCTTATCGCACCAATGGCGCTGTTATACACATTTTCCATATTCTCGTTGGCATCGCCGGGGGCATAACGGGCAAACTCGCAGTCGTTAAGCACCTTGATGAACTGCTGTATCTGCTCGTCAGGCACATTGCGAGACGTGAGCGACTGCTCGATATTTTCCTTGTTGAGGGTTTCCTGCGACATATTGAATTTGTCGGCTACATATCCCCACAAGGCACGAAGAACTTCGTCGTAGAATTTGCTTTGTTCGTGGGCATCGAGCAGTTTCTTTGCAGCCTTCATACGTTTGAGAGCCACCTTATTTGCTTTCTTTCCGCGCGACAAGGCGATGTTAGAATTGGCTTTCCTTTTCTTGCGTTCTATCACTACGAGTTGGACGAAAAGCAAGAGAGACAGGATATATGCCAACCAATATTTCGTAGAACCGAAGAAGGTGTCTTCACGCTGACGGAAATTAACATCACCCTTCTTGATGAAACGAATGTCTTGGTTCAACTGCTGCACATCCATCTGCTGACCAGTATAGTTCGACACGTTCTGTCCTGTTCCGCCTTTTCCTTTGTTGACTTTCAGCGTATATGCTTCGGTGGTGAGGGTCTTGTAAGAGCGTGACTCTGTGTCGAAATAGATGAATTTGGCGGCAGGAATTTGGTATGTGCCAGCATGGCGTGGCACTGCAAGATACTCAAATTCTTTTGTTCCCGAGAGACCTGTGCGTGTCAACTGGAACTTGTCGTTTACCTTTGCGTCGTATGTCTCGAAATCGGCAGGGAAATTGACGAATGGAGTGGAAATGAGTTTCATGTTGCCACTACCTGTGACGTTGATTTTCAGCGTTATCGCCTCATTTGCATCCACCTCCGTAGCGCTAATGCTTGATGTCACAGAGAATTTACCCACAGCACCGGAGAACTCGGCAGGTTTGTTGGCAAGAGGGGCAACATGAATAGTAAGTGCAGGAGTAGTAATTTTTCTCTTGACCTCTGTGTAACCGCTCTGTCCATTGAAGAACGCTTCGAATGGGTCGATATTGCGGTTGCGTGTAACTACTGTACCTTCGTATGTTATAGATGGTATGGTCAAATCGCCCGATTTCTGTGGGAAAAGCAGATATTGGCTCCACACAACAGAGCGGTAATTCCTGCCGTTATATTGTTCAAGTTCAAACTCCTTTGTGCGTGGTAATTGTATCTCCTGTATTTGGAAGCCATCGAGAGACGGCAATTTGCCGTCCATTTGCGTCAAATCTACGAGAGTATATATCTTATATGTCAGCAAAATAGCCTCCTGTTCATGCACGTTTGTGCGTGATGCCGTTGCAGTCATAAAGAGGTCTTTACCACCGATTGCCTGCGAGTTAGATGCAGACGTCTGCTGACGTTGAGAAGCAGAAACGCCGCTTCCCATGTTGCCGCTTGACGATGATGAAGAAGAACCTCCCGAACCTGCTGAAAGCACCTTTATCTGAGTAGGCTTGGACTTTACAGCCTTGCCATCCACTGTGACACTTGCACTACCAATGGTGTGGGTTCCCGGCTCGTTGCTAACCAAAACGTATGTGTATATAATACTGCTGCTTTGCGAAGTATGCCCGTTTACCATTTGAAAACTGCTTTGAGATGATGTAGCAGGGCCATAAAGAACGTCAAATCCTTTGAAATCAGGGGCTACGAAGTTCGACACATTCTGCGTATTGACGGTAAACTGCACCCTAAACTTCCCTCCAGCCTCTACCGTGGAAGGTGCAGATACCTTAAATGTGACTTCTCCGTCAGCAAATGCACTGATAGAAAAGAATGCTAATATGAATATATGTATCAGTCGTTTCATTTATACCGTTTTATCTATACAATTTATAATCATGTTTCATAGATGTTGCTCAAAGCGTTCTTTTACCAGTCTTTTTCCAACGCACGCCGTCCGTTGTTTGGCTTTTGGTTCACCTTGTGCTGCACACCCTTTTCATCCTGCTGCGCAGAGTTCAGCAACTGCTCTGCCGTTTGGTCGCTCATCTCATCTTTCTGTTGCTCAGGCTGTTGTTGCTGTTGCTTGTTCTGTTCATTGTTTTGCTGCTGGTCTTGCTTCTGCTCGTCCTGCTTCTGCTGCTCCTCATCTTGCTTGTCTTGGTTCTTGTCATCGTTTCCGCCACCACCGCCATTGTTGTTCTGGTTTTTCTTCAATTGATATTGAGCCATCGCAAGGTTATAACGTGTCTCATTATCATCGGGGTTGCATCGCAAAGAACTCTTGTAAAAGTTAACGGCATTCTGAAATGCACTTACCGCATTACCACCTTCCTGACGAGTGGCAGCCAATCCTTGAGCATACCATATATTACCCATATTGTGGAAGTTTTTCGCACGGCGCATCGGGTCGTTAGTGCCTATTGAATCCGCCTTCTTGTAATTCTCGAATGCCGTAGAGTCTTTCTGCTGCATAATATAAGCATTGCCCAAATTATAGTATGCCTCGAATGAAGGCGACTTCTCAATCGATTTCAGATAATATGTCTCCGCCTTGTCATACTGCCCTTGACGATAAGCCACATTGCCCATACGGATACAGTCGCGCGCACTTTGTGCCACCATTGGCAGCACGGCAACAAACAATAATATGCTATATAAAAGTCTTCTCATTTACTTAAACAATTTGAATTTCCCCAACCAATGATTTTGACGCTCCATTATGCAGAACTCCACAACAAGCACGATAAGAAGCAGCAATGCCACAGCAACAAACTGCTCGTCATACTCTGAATACATCGACGTGGATATATCTTCTTTCTGCATTTTCTCTATCTCTTTCTCCAACAAAGACTGTGCCATATCTGTTTGGTCAACATGGATATACATACCTCCACCAGCCTGTGCTATACCTTTGCCTATCTGCTCATTTAGTTTTGTTGTAACGACATTTCCAGAAAGGTCTTTCTTGAAAGTACCGTCACCCATAGGGATTGGACCTCCCTGTTCCGTTCCGACAGAAAGCACAAAAATCTGTATGCCCTCTTTCTTTGCCTGCTTGGCGGCTTCAATTGCACCTTCTTCGTTGTCTTCTGCGTCTGTTATGAGGATTAAAGCACGACCAACATTCGCTTTCTTGGAAAATCCTGCCGTGGCACGAGTGATAGCCTCTGCCATGTTAGTGCCTTGCACAGAAATCGTTGCAGGGTTCAATTGGTCAAGAAACATCTTTGCAGAGACATAGTCACTTGTCATCGGCAAAAGAGTAATAGCACTTCCTGCAAATGCAACAAGCCCAACCTTGTCCTCGTCAAATTGCTCTACTAACTTGCTGACTATCATCTTTGACTTATCCAAACGGCTCGGATTAACATCTTGACAAAGCATCGAGTTAGACACATCCACAGCGATAGCGACCTCTATGCCCGACCGCTTCACTTCCTCATTGCGAGTGCCATATTGAGGACGTGCCAACACGACAGCCAGCAATCCAAGCGCCAGCATCATCAAAGCGAACTTGACGTGCCGACGCATGGGAGACACATCGGGCATGAGATGACGCAGAAGTTCAGGGTCGCCAAACTTCTTCATCTGCTGCTTTGCTCGGAACTGCATCAGCACATACACTGCCGTCAGCACAGGAATGAGCAGCAACACATATAAATATATAGGACTTTCAAATCTAAACATAATCAAACAAATCTGTCAAAATTTAATGTCATGGCAACCTCTTCAACACAACCGTCCTCAGCAATATCTCAAGCAACAGAACCACCAACGCTGCCAATGCGTATGGCATATACAACTCGCTCCGTCGGCTGAACTGCTTCACACTGAATTTAGTACGTTCCAACTTATCAATGTCTTGATATATCGCATCCAGTTCGGCATTCTTGTGCGCACGGAAATACTGTCCTCCTGTCTCTTCTGAAATCTTAGTCATTGTCTGCTCGTCAATCTCAACAGGAAGCATCACAGTCCCTCCCGTTGGCAGCGGATAAGGAGACATGCCGTTCTGTCCTATGCCAATAGTGTATATGCGTATTCCATATTTCTTTGCTATCTCAGCCGCTGTGAGTGGAGAGATGTTGCCTGTATTGTTCACGCCGTCGGTCAGCAGTATTATGACTTTCGATTTTGCCTCGCTGTCTTTCAGTCGCAAAATAGCATTCATAATGCCATCGCCTATTGCCGTACCGTCATCAATAACTCTGCTATCCCATGCCATGCGACCATCCACGCTATTGTAGAGGTTCATCAGCACTGCATGGTCAGTCGTCAACGGGCATTGCGTATATGCTTCGCCTGCAAACACTGTGAGTCCGATGTTATCGTTAGGTCGCTTCTCAATAAATCGCTGTGCAATCTCTTTGAGAGCCTCTACACGATTGGGCTTGAAGTCTTGTGCCAACATAGATGTAGAGACATCCACCGCCAACATAATATCTATACCTTCCACATCTGTATCGCTCCATGAGTGTCTGCTTTGAGGGCGTGCCAAGATGCACACAACCAAAGAGATAAGCACAAGGCGCAACAAGAAAGGCAAGTGCATCAGATATAGGCGAAATGTCTTTGGCACTTTGGCGTATTTCGTCGTGTCAGGCACTTTCAGCGACGGAAGGCTCTGGCGATACTTCATCACATACCACACGATGTATGGCACCAGCCCTAACAGCAACAGGAAGAATAACGGATTCTTAAATTCCATCTTATTATATTTAGGTAAGAGGAAAGAGGTTGCTAAGTCACCTCTAACCCATAACCTTTAACCTATTTTACAATGTTAACATATATATTCTATATCCCACAAATACAAGCACTCCCACAAGCACCATGCCAGCCACGATGATACTGCCTATCAGCACTCGCTTAGCAACCTTCGAGCGTTTTTCCTCCACCACAATAACTTCGGGTTCGGGCTTCTGCTCCGGCTCTTCAATCTTCGTCTGATTGATGTACTCGATAGCACTCACAAGGTTGCGGTCATTCTCATTGATTAACGTGCTGTATTTAGCGAACTTCACAAGGTCAGCCGTCTGGAACAACTCACGCAATTCCGCAATCGCCGTCTCGTCATTGACTTCCTGCAAATGCTGAATAATCTCAAACGAAGTCATTTCCAAAGCATTGAAGCCATAACGCTCTTTGATGTAGTTGCGGAGCGTGTCTGTCAACTGCGTGTAATACTCTTTCGAGTCCTCGCTCTGCCAAATCTTCTCCTCCTTTATCTGCTCAATCTTCTGCATAGCAACCTTATGAGGAGCGAGTTTCTTCTTGTTACGGATGCGACGCAAGATAGGTTTGTTCGTCTTCAAGCGGTAAATGACATATCCCAACAAACCGCCTATCAGCAATGCCAACAGAAGGAAATTGATGACCTCACGCCATTCCGCCCAGTCGAAAGGAGGGGCGAGTTCAGCCTTCATGCCGAAAATGCTGTCCGCATGAAGCGTATCTATCTCAAATGTAAGCACTTTCAACGCCAGCACATTCGACTTATACGCCTTGCCGTCCACCTTCACTTCCATTTCGGGAATGCGGTAAAGAGCAGAATCGAATGACGTGAAATAATAGCGGCGAGACAGCACCATTCGTTTGTTGTCGTTCACAAAACTCGTGTCCGTCTTTTCCGCTCTCACAAACTCGATGCCCGGCACAACCTGCTGCAACGAGTCCCATTCGGGCAATTCCACTTCCTTTCCTGCATCGGCACTCACCTCCAACGTCAACCCTATACGCTGACCAATGAAGATGCCTGCCGAGTCAAGTTTGGCATCCACCGTCACCTGTGCCTTTGCTGCAACAAAAGCACTCAAACAGCAGATTGCCAAAAAGATATGTCTTGTTATATTCTTCATTGTCCTATTAACTTCTACGCTTGAAAAGAGTCATAAGCGCACGCACATAGTCCTCGTCTGTACGCACTGAAATGTTATCAATGTTCGACTTCGTGAATGCTGTTTTCAACCACGCCTGATGATTGACCCACCACTCATGATGAGCGCGACGCACGGCACGAGAAGATGTGTCGATAAACGCCTCCTTGCCTGTCTCCGCATCGAGCATCTTCACAATGCCAACATCGGGCAGTTCCACCATACGGCGGTCGTAAATCTGCAAGGCAACCACATCGTGGCGACGATTGGCAACGGTCAACTGATTGGTATAGTCGGCAGAATCGAAGAAATCGCTCAGCACAAACACGGTGCAACGCTTCTTGATAGCGTTGGTCATAAACTCCACCGCTTGCCCTACATCCGTTCTGTTGCTTTCGGGTTGAAAGTTCAGCAACTCTCTGATGATGAACAAGATGTGCTTGCGTCCTTTCTTCGGAGGAATGAACTTCTCGATTTTGTCGGAAAAGAAAATAACACCAATCTTGTCGTTGTTCTGAATGGCGGAAAAAGCCAACGTGGCGGCAATCTCCGTCAGCAGTTGACGCTTCGACTGCACCTGTGTGCCAAAATCGAGCGACCCCGACACATCGACAAGCAGCATCACCGTCAACTCACGCTCTTCCTCAAAGACCTTGACGTATGGCTTGCCGAAACGCGAGGTCACATTCCAGTCGATGTCACGCACGTCGTCTCCATACTGATACTCACGCACCTCGCTGAATGCCATACCCCTACCCTTGAAGGCGGAATGATACTCGCCCGCAAAGATGTTGTTCGACAACCCTTTGGTCTTGATTTCGATTGACCTTACCCTCTGTAAAAGTTCTTCTGTTTCCAAATCTTCTTTTTTCTTTTTGGAGAGTTAAAATACATGCCTTTTCAGCACCGCAATCATCCTCCCAATGTATACACCGTTCATCGACATATCGATAAGCCGTGTATCGATGTTTCGCTACACCGTTCATCGATCTTGTGATAAACGGCTAATACATTACACCCATTAAGGCACTTCAACTCTGTTGAGAATCTTGCTGATAATTTCCTCCGAAGTGACATTGCTTGCCTCCGCCTCGTAGGTGAGACCGATGCGGTGACGCAACACGTCCTGTGCCACTGCACGCACATCTTCTGGAATGACATACCCACGGTGCTTGATGAAGGCGTAGGAGCGAGATGCCAATGCCAAATTGATTGACGCACGAGGAGAGCCGCCGAAGCCAATCAGTCCTTTCAGTTCCTTCAAGTTGTACTTCTCTGGATAACGTGTAGCAAACACAATATCAGCAATATACTGTTCAATCTTCTCGTCCAGATACACCTCTTTCACCACCTTGCGAGCATCCTCAATTTCCTTTGTTCCCATGAGCGGACGGATTTCCTGCTTCTCCGGTGCGATGTTCTGGCGGATAATCCTCTTTTCCTCCTCCAGTTTCGGATAGTCGATAACCACTTTCAGCATGAAACGGTCAACCTGCGCCTCTGGCAGCGGATACGTTCCCTCCTGCTCAATGGGGTTCTGAGTTGCCAGCACAAGAAAAGGCTTTGGCAGTTCGTAAGTGTTTGTTGAGATAGTCACCTGACGCTCCTGCATCGCTTCAAGCAATGCCGACTGCACCTTTGCAGGCGCACGGTTAATCTCGTCCGCCAAGATGAAGTTTGCGAAGATAGGACCCTTCTTAGCCTTGAACTCACCGTCCTTCTGACTGAAAATCATCGTACCAATAACGTCCGCAGGCAACAAGTCGGGAGTGAACTGAATGCGGCTGAACTGTGCATCAATCAGCGATGCCAGCGTCTTTATCGCCTTCGTCTTAGCCAATCCCGGCACACCCTCCAACAGCACATGGCCGTCGGACAGCAGTCCCAACAACAGTGATTCCACAAGGTGTTTCTGACCAACGATGGCCTGCTCCATTCCCGAAATGATGTTCGTGACAAACGCGCTGTGCCTTTCAATGCGCTCGTTCAATTCTCTAATGTCAATAGATTCTGCCATATATAATATTATAATATGTGTAATTATCTGTGTTTTCCTATGTTTCCGACTACAAAATTACAACATTCTCCCCATTTTTCCACCCAAACAAATGTGAAAAAACCTTACATCTTACATTTTTTAAGAGTAATTAAACGTTCCAATACAAAAATCACATTATTAAATAATTATAATATACTTCAACAACCTTTTTCCCAATAAAAACCTCCTTGTATTTCGGTATGTACATCTTTACACAATAATTAGTGCATAAGACATTTGTATAAATAGATTTTTATGTCTATCTTTGTATGCAGCCAATGGCGATTTTTTTTCGTAGCCTTTGTTCGAACTAGTAGGCAACCGCTGAGAGGGATAATCTGCATTGGCTGACTATTATAATTTGTCACGGCTGAGTATTGTAATCGTGAACGGCAGGGAGTTTCAGAG
>JAFLUT010000077.1 GCA_022508665.1 Prevotellaceae bacterium
GGCGCGCCGATGGTACTGCGCCGCAATGCGGGAGAGTAGGTCGCCGCCCATTTTTAGAATTGTTCCCCTCCATGTCATTCCAAACAGTGAAATGACACGGAGGGGAACCTCTGTTTTGTTATGTGGGAAGGTTGCGGTATGTATGTGTATAGAAAATGCAGGAAAAAATGATAGAGGAAAGTGAGAAAGGGGGGTGGTACTATTGAAAATGAAGGGTGGTGACTTTCTCTAAACGTTGCTTGAGTTTAGGCATAGCGGACTTGCGGATGCGGAGGGTCATGGAGCAGTCGTTGTCGTAGGTTTGTGAAATGATGTCAGGATTTTCCTCTTTTACAATGCGCATCACATCGTTCATATATGGATATTCAAATAAAAATGTGATGTCTTCGTCAACTGTTTTTTCGATTATTTCTGCGGCAGAGATTGCTTCTGCGGTAGCAAGACGGTAAGCAATGATAAGTCCTGATGTGCCTAACTTTACTCCGCCAAAATAGCGTACCACAATAATAAGAATGTCTGTGAGTTCATTGGAGTTTATTTGTCCAAGGATGGGCTTGCCAGCAGTGCCTGACGGTTCTCCATTGTCGTTGGTTCGAAACTCTGTTCTTTCAGCGCCAAGCATATAGGCATAACAGACGTGGCGAGCATCGTAATATTTTTTCTGGTATTCAGCAACATGGCGCTTTACTTCGTCGACTGTGCGGGCGGGGATAGCAAAAGCGAGAAACTTGCTACGTTTCTCGCTGTATGTTCCTGTAGATATGGATTTTATTGTTTTGAAAGTATCCATATCAAAATCTAAGAGAGTTTGTGTATAACAAGACCACTCCTCAGTTTTGGCTCAAACCATGTTGCCTTTGGAGGCATTATGTTGCCCGAGTCTGCTATGTCCATTATCTGTTGCATTGTCACGGGATAGAGGGCAAGGGCTGTCTTCATTTCTCCACTATCCACGCGTCGCTTCAATTCGCCCAGTCCACGGAGACCGCCTACAAAGTCTATTCGTTTGTCACGGCGCAAATCCTTGATTCCTAAAATCTCATCGAGAATAAGTCGGGAAGATATGCTTACGTCAAGTACGCCTATTGGGTCATTCTCATCGTATGTACCTTGTTTGGCTTTGAGAGAATACCACTCGCCGTCGAGGTAGAGAGAGAATTCGTGCGGCTGCTTTGGGCGGTACTCCGTTGCGCCTTTCTTTTCAACATCAAAATTAGTCTCTAACTCTTTTAGGAACTCGGCAGAAGTAAGTCCGTTTAGGTCTTTTATCACACGATTGTAGTCAAGAATTGTCAGTTGGCTTGCAGGGAAACATACTGCCATAAAATAGTTGTATTCCTCATCGCCACGGTGGTTTGGATTTTGCTTTGCTTTCTCTGCGCCAACCAATGCTGCTGCTGCGCTGCGGTGGTGTCCGTCAGCAATATAGAGGTTTGGCATCTTTGCAAATTCTTCCGTAATGGTCTGTATATCTGCATCATCGCTGACTACCCATAGTTTATGTCCGAAACCGTCGATAGGTGCAATAAAATCGTATTCAGGTTCTGTCTTGGAGTATTTCTCTATGAGTGCAAGCAATGTCTTGTTGTCTGGGTAGGCAAAAAATACGGGTTCTATATTCGCATTGTTCACACGCACATGCTTCATTCTGTCTTCCTCTTTATCTGCACGTGTTAACTCATGCTTTTTGATTACACCAGTCTGATAATCATTGCTGTGAGCGGCAACCACTATCCCATACTGTGTTTTCTCTTTATTGCCATTAGCAGGCAGGCATGATGTTTGAGCATATATGTAGTATTGTTCTTTATCATCCTGCACCAGCCACCCTTCTTTTTGAAACTTTTCAAACTGTTCTGCGGCTGCGGCGTATACACGAGGGTCGTATTCGCTTGTACCGGGTTCGAAGTTAATTTCTGGTTTTATAATATGATACAGTGATTTCTCATTGTCTCCTGCCTCTGCACGTGCCTCTTCCGAGTCCAGTACATCGTATGGTCGGCTTTCTACCTCTTCAACATATCGTTTTGGTGGACGTACTCCCTTAAATGGTTTTACAATAGCCATAATTGTATTTGTTATGTTGTTAACTATGTTTTATTGAATACAAAGATACTGCTTTCGGTTGGATTATCCAAAAGAAAGCAGTAATTTCTTATTTGTCAATCTTCACAAACGCCGTGACGGCGAATGTGACAAGACAAAATGCCATAATGAGCAGGAAAAAGTTCTGATAGCCAATGTTTTCGGAAATGAGGCCCGAAACAATGCCGGGAAGCATCACACCTCCGAGGTACTGTCCTGCGGTACATATAGAAAAAACAGCAGTAGTGCGCTCTCCACGTGAGAAAGTGACGAGGAATAGTGTGTATGCGGCATATCCAAGTCCGTATCCTATTTGCTCGACACATACACAAGTGGCTGTGAGCCAAAGATTGTCGGTTGGGAAGAAACTGAGATATACATATACGGCATCAGGTAGGGTTATACACATGACTAAATACCAAAGGCATTTTTTCAAGCCCCATTTAGACACTGCCCAACCGCCAAGAATACCGCCAAAGAGCAGACCAATCACCCCAAGCGTACCATATATAAAGCCAAAATCGACATTGTTCATGGCAAGCCCTCCTTCTTCAGTGCTACGAGTGAGGAATAATGGAACAATTTTTACAAGCAATCCTTCTGGCAAACGGAATAACAGGATAAAACAAAGGGAAGAAATGATGTGTGGCTTAGTGGCAAATACACGTAGAGTTTGTACAAATTCTCGTATCTGTTCTGAGAAATTGAACTGTTCGTGTACGGATGTCTCCAACTTTGGCAATACTGTGGCATGATATGCGCTGAGCAAAAGCATAAGCACTCCAAGTATTAGAAATACCGTGAGCCATGATGATTGTACTGACTGAACTGTCGAGCCAAACACTCCTGCTTGCATGTGTCCTGCCAGCCATACGAGTCCGCCTTGTCCAACTACCATTCCGATGCGATAAAAGGTGTTGCGGATACCGACGTACAATTCCTGCTCCCTGTCCTCCAAACCAATTATGTAAAATCCGTCAGCCGATATGTCGTGTGTAGCGCTTGCAAAGGCTATAATCATAAAAATTGCCAATGCGCATTGCAGCCAATAGTCTGTGGGAATAGTGAGGGCTACCAATGAGAGGGCAACACCCATTAGAAACTGCATCGATACAATCCACCAACGTTTGGTTTTCATGTTGTCGATTATAGGACTCCATATAGGCTTAATGACCCATGGCAGACCAAGCCAACCTGTATAAACGGTTATCTGTCCGTCTGTCAGCCCCATTTCCTTAAACATTATGACAGAGATTAGCATCACTGCCGAAAAAGGCAATGCTTCTCCCAAATATAGGGAAGGAACCCAGAACCAAGGACTATGTTTCTTTATTGTTGCCACTTTCTTGGTTCTATTCTACGCCACCTTCCTGTTGCTCATTGTGAAAAACTCTCCCCTTGAACTTCAGCACCGCATTGAGTTCCCAATCGAAAGGCAAAGCACACTCCTGTATGATGCTTTTAGCTAACCATGCGTTCATTTTTTTGAAATCTTCCCCACGTGGAATGATGAGCATGCCGCCCATGTCGATTGCCCCCGGGCTGACAAGTATTTTCTTGTTGTCTTCCTCGAAATAGCATTCTGGTCGATGTTTAGAGCGTGGGATGATGACGCTGACAATTCTGTCCGTATCGTCTGTGTCGTTTTTCTGCTTCCATGCTAAAATGTTCATCATTGGTTCTTGATGTCCTTCCTTCAATGGTAATATCCTCTGCAATTTATCAAACAAAACCTTATTGGCATGCGGCGTGCGTGTGACTATTACCAATGCTGGGCATACGTATCCACGCAGACCAAACACACCAGTGTCTTCTGCTATATCCTCCAACTCCATAGCCTCCAATAGTTCTGTTTCACTTATAGGCCAGATTAGTGAGAGGTTGGGACTATATGATTTGTTCCAGTCGCATTCCAACGGCACGATGCCTCTTGTGCCTGCTTGAAAGTGCATGTGGTCGGGAGCGCTTGCGCCGCACGATGCTCCGTTGTAGAAGAAAAACAGATTGTCGAACATAGATGCCATTTCCACCAAATCTTCATAATAATCATATATGAGTTGCGGACGATGGTGGCGCAGGGATATGGTATAATGTTGCGGAAGGATAGGAAATGGATTAACCAAGAAGTGATACTTTTTCAATATCGGTAGGCTTGACTGAATCAAAGGGCGGTTCACATCGCACAGAAAGCATGGCCGTTTGCTAATGCTCTGTGCATCGACCTTAGCATCTGTTGAAACAATGCGGTTAGGATTGTATTGTGCAGCCAGATTTACGCTATCAATCACCATGTTCTTGTGCATGCAGTCAGATAGTTGCTCATACCTCATCCGTGCGTCAGTCCAATCTTTCAGTTGATTGTTAAAAAATCGCTCTATGTAGTTGGCTGTAATTCCACGCTCCCAATAGTAATTAAGGCGTTGACGGTCAATGATTTCCATTGAACGTAGGTTATCCTTGTAAGCGTTATTTCGGTTCACTTGCTCCACACTCAGTACGGCGTCACTGTTTCCCTCCCATCTGCGGCACAGATATAGTTCGTCGTAGATGCGACCAATTTTGTATTTACGACTGAATGCCAATCCTACGGCATAGTCTTCACCGTATGATGTGTTAGGCATGCCAATCTTACGTAGTAATGGAGTGAAGAAAGCACGGGGAGCGCCTAAACCATTTATTCTCAAAGCATTATTATGTCCATTCTCTGATGTCCACTCCTTGTGGTCTATCAATCCCGGAGGCAATGTTTCGAGTTTGAAATTGCACATACGGTAGGAACCTATGACCATACCACAATGCTCTGCGTAGAATTTGTCAACGATGCGTTGCAAAGTGTCTGTTCCGCTGTAAAGGTCATCACTATCAAGTTGCACGGCAAAGCGTCCGCAACGCTCGTCGTTGAAAGCCATTCCCCAGCAACCTCCGATGCCGAGGTCTGTACGTTCAGGTACTATATGCACCACTCGTGAATCGGCATCGGCAATCCTCCGAAGCATTTCTGATGTTCCGTCGGTAGAGTGGTTGTCAACAACAATAACATTGAAGTTGAACGATGTCTGCTGTGACAAAGCACTTTTAACAGCATCTTCAATGGTTTTTACACGATTGCGAACAGGTATTATTACTGATGCTTCGAGTTCAAAACTATGTTTATCAACCGCAACTTCCACAATGCTGTTTGGGTCAATGTAAGCGTTTATCAACTTCAAGTGGCGAGTGCATGCCTCCTCGTTTTCAATCTGTGCCTCTCTGTTACGTGGGTCAACATAGTCAAACTGCTTTTCTCCACTTTTCCGAAGGTCGATTTCCTCCTCTGTGTATAGATATTCTCGAAGATGAAACAACGGAAACTCTGCATTTCTACGAAGATGAAAAAGGTGAACGTCGTACCAACCTGCATAAGTGTAGGAGGCGTCGGGGAAAGTATCTATATATTCCCGAATGGCAGCAGTAGAGTAGAGGCGAACAGAACCAAAGTCGAAGTCATCACGCACGCTACCTATCATGCAGTCAATTGCAGGGTGAGGCATTTTTTCACCGTGCTGTATAGCGTAATGGTCAGCATAAAGCATCGACACTCCCATACCGCTTGCGGCTGAATACATCCTGTTGAAAGCCTTATATCCAAATGTTACGGCTGTCTGCTTGCTGCATAGCATGAAGAAAGGAGCGTGTGCTGTGTCTGCTATCCTCCTAATGGTAGATGAACTATTGAAACTGTCTATATGCAATACTTCACACTCAAGCATGGGATAACTCTCATCATTTGTCGTCAGCACATATATTTCTCCCACAAGCGGCTCTTCACGTAACTGCTTCAAGGTTTGTTGTGTAGTTTCAGCATTAGAAAAAGCGACGAAACAGTCTATTTTCTTCTCTTTCATAATGTCAACCAAGTGTTATAATCCATTGTTAATGTTTGGTGGCAGACATATCTGTCATATCAGTTTTGCAAATATACAAAAAGAATTTGGAATACTCAACACTCATTGAACAAAAAGACACTAAAACGAGGTGGATAGTTTTGTTTGCCGTCATACAAAATAACAGCCGTCAGTATATTATGCTACTGACGGCTGTTATTATACAGATAAATTTCTTCTGTGTTCGTCTGTTACGATTTGTTTTTAGAAGAACTTATAGCGGTTGTCCTTCACGTTGGCTTTGCTTTGCAGAACGTAGTATGAAGAGTTGATTGCAGCCTGGAAGTTGTTGCGTGCAAGTGACTCCTGCTCTGCCTTGGCATCATATTTCTCGGCAGTCTTTGTCTTGTCGAGAACTTGAAGCATGTAGACACCGTTGTTGCCTTTGATTGGACCAGCAAATGCGTTCTTGGCTGTCTTTGACGCAACGGCGCTCACGAGAGGTTCAGATGCTCCTGTGGCAGGGATGTATGTGGCTGTTGCGAATGACATTGGAGGAAGTGTGTCAACCACTACATCCTTCAGTTTCTTGGCATCTGCAATGCTCTTCACGTTCTTTGCCTCGTCATAGAGTTTCTCGATTTTCTTCTCTGTCTTGATTTGAGCAGTGAGATAGTCCTTCATCTTGTCTGCTGAACGGTAGCCCACTTTGTTGATGTCGGTGAGGGCAACGAGGAGAAGGTGGTCATTGCTGCCACACTCGTAGAGTTGTGACACATCGCCTACCTTGGCATCGTCGAACACCCATTTGAGAGCGTCGCGTGTAGCGCGTATGCCTGCAATGCCGTGAGAAGCGGCTGTCACGTCAGCGATTGGACGAACAACATAGCCATTCTTTGGAGCATTTGCCTCGATGTCTGCGAGTGTTGGGTTCGATGCAATGAATGAAGAGAACTTGTTGTACTCCTTGCTATATGTGTCGTCAGAGAATTTCAGTTCCTTCAGCACGATTGCCACGTTGTACTTTGTGATAGGGTTGGCTGTCTTCAATGCTTGAAGCACGAATGTTGCGCCATTGTCGAGTTTCAGTTTCTTCACTTCGCCAGCATTAAGACCGATGACAGTGTTTACATACATGGCGTTTTCTGCGTCCAGTGCATATCCTTGATAACTGTCAGTGGTGAACCATGTAGAGTCGCTTGGCTGATTGTATTTCTTTGCAATGTCGGCGAATGATGCGCCGCCGTTGAGGGCTGTAACGATGCTGTCAGCCTTCTTTGCGATGTCGGCATCGTCCTTGCCTATTACAGCAATCTGGCGATAAAGAACAGAGTCAGCCTGAGTGATTTTGCCAAGCACCTTATATGTATAATATGTGTTGGTCATTCCGTCGTATGCAGGCTTTGCAACCGTGCCAACAGCCGTAGAGTCGAGGACAGAAGAAATCATATTTGGGAAAGCCTCTTTCTTCTTGTACACATCAGAATATGCAACGAGTGACGATGCCTGACGAACAGCGTTTCCTGCCGCAGTGTTTGTTTTTGCAGCAGCGAGTTTTGATGCCACTTCGGCGAGGTCTTCCTCAGCCGCCTTCTTGTCAGCATCGCTTGCAACGACCTGTATGTCAATCACTTTGATGTCGCGAGTCTCAACATCCTGCTTGAACTGCTCCTTGTCCTCGTTGTACTTCGCTTTGAGGTCTGCGTCAGACACCGTAACGTCGTCGTCCTTCACAGATGATGCAGGGAGAGTGGCAAGCAGAACCTTTGCCTCAGATGCACGGCTGTCGAAAGCAAGTTTAGCCTCCACAGGGTTGGAGAGGAAGCACTGCGACATAAGCACCTGATACTTCTGCATGAGGAGTTGGTCGCGGATTTGGCGCTGTGCGAAAAGATAGTATTTGTAGAGTTTCTCGTATGCCTCTGGCATCTGCGTGCCGCTGTCCTTCAACTTCTTGTATTCGCCGAGGAATGTGCTGACGATAGAGTAGTCATAGCGGTTTGTCTGCTGATTGAAGAAAGGCTGAATTTGAAGCCACTGGCTGTAACCGCTCTTCACCACGTCTGAGATTTCATCGTCAGCCACAGCGATGCCGAGTTCGTTGCACTGCTGCTTGATGATTTGCGACTGCACGTATGACTGCCATGCCTGTTCCTTAATTCTGTTGAGGTCTTCCTCGCTGAAAGAACTCTGGTTGCTTGAAATCTCTGCGTAAGTCTGCCAGTCGTCAATCATCTTCTGATATTCTTGAATTGATACAGACTTTCCTCCAACCTCGCCCACTTGCTGGCTGGAACTTTGGAAAATGCTCTCAAGCCCTCTGAACAAGTCGCCCGCCACGAAGAGGAAGAGCGCAAGGGCAATGATAGAAACAAGGAGTACTCCTTTGCTTCTGATTTTTTGTAATGCTGCCATTTGTTTATTTAGTTTTAGTTATTTATCCGTTATTATGATGCACATGCGACTGCGCACACGTCCATACAATGCACAATTTTGTGCAAAAGTACAAAAAAAAACTGACCTATCCACGATATAGACACAGTTTTTTTCGTCTGTTCATTATTTTTGTTTTTTTTGCCGACTTGTATATCTTACTTAGTGTTACACCGTTTATCACAACATCGATACACCGTTTATCGTAACATCGCTACACCGTTTATCGATGTGCCGATGAACGGTGTACTATTTTGCTTGATAACATCCCACGTCCGGAATGTCCGTGCGAGGCGTGCCGTCATGGTCGGTAGGGTAGAGTTGCGAATAGATTGCCGAGCCTCTGCTGCGAGCCGTGCTGAATGTATCGAGGTGAAAATCATACATGTAGTTTTCAGTGTCGATGAGACGGAAATTGCTGTCTTTGTATCTTTCAAAGTCTTTCGATTCTGCTGTGCAGTCGTTGAAATATGTCGGGTCGCTCGTGTCGGTCAGCAGCACGCAATGGTCGAAACGAATGTTGAGAGGTTGTTCGCCCGGATTGCCAAACACCTCATCGTCTGCATATCCTGTGACGAAACAATTAAAGAAGTTTGCCGACTCCACAAGATGCTCCTCTTCGTCCTTGTAGTTGCTCACATAGAGGGCATTGCCTCTGTCGCCGCTCCACGGATAGAACTGGGCGAGGGTGCAGAAATAGAAATCTGCTATGCCTCCATATATGCTCACACAGTTGCCTTTGCTGTTGGAAATCTGTGTGTTAGCGACTAATGCCTTGCAATCAGTCAGACAGAGAGCATCGCCTGCCACGTTATGAATGACCGTGTTCTGAATGTTAATGTCCCCCTGCACTTCATCGCCTTTTATGCCGAAGTTTCCGCTGTGTATGTCGGCATGGTTTATCTCGCATCCTGTGCATGAACTGCTTAGATAGATGCCTCCCCACTGGTTGTCGAGGCGGTCATACGGCAGATAGGAGAATATGCGGTCGAGGCGGTCGCCACGCAATGTTGCTGGGTGTTCGAAAGTGCCGTTTATGGCAAGTTTGCCATGCACCAACAGGTTTGCTCCATTGTGGAAATGCAGTGTTGCGCCCTCGCTTAATGTCAGCGTTGCCCCTTCCTCCACTACTAAACTATCGTAGATAAGATAGGGGATAGAGTTATCCAACGTGCAATCATTCTCAATCCGTACATCGTTGAATATCTGCACGTTCTGTCCGTATGCTTCAAGCGTTACTGTCTGCTGCACTCCGCTTTCCATCGTGAAAACAATGGCGTCTGAAAAGAGAGTGGGGGCATTTGTCGCTTGTTGCGGAGCATTTACTTCCAAGAATATGAAAATGCTGTCATTGCTCAACACCTCAATGTCGTCGAGCGATGCGCCAAACTGCCCGTCAATGTTCATTTTGAAGCCCGATGTGCCGTCTGACAAGAGTTTTGCATTTTTTATACGCACCCCCTTGTCGTTGCGGTTGTACACCAACAGTCGTTCTGTGCTTGACGATATGCCTGCAAACACGGTGTCGAATGATACCACGTCTTGGTTGAATGTTACCACTGCATTTCTGTCAGTAGTAAAAGCCTCTTCGTCGCTGCATGATGCAAGCAGAGTGGGGGATAGTATTGCCAGTAATAATATATAATGTGTAAATCTTCTCATATACATATAATAATAAAAAGGGGTGAACAATCATAAGAACGATTTGTTCACCCTTTTTATTGTGTTCAAAAACAAACAACGTTACGCCTCTCCCTTCAGCATTGCGTCAATGTTAGCAGCTGCTTTGCGTCCGTCGCCCATAGCGAGGATGACCGTTGCACCTCCACGCACGATGTCGCCACCTGCAAAAATAGTCGGAATGTTCGACTGCATCTGCTCGTTCACAGCGATAGTGTTCTTGCGACCAAGTTCAAGACCCTCAACCGATTTTGGCACGAGTGGGTTTGGAGATACACCCACAGCAACGATAGCCAAATCAATGTCGATAGTCTCCACCTTGCCCTCCACAGGGATAGGAGAGCGACGACCAGAAGCGTCAGGCTCGCCAAGTTCCATTACTTGCAGTTTCACCTGCGTCACATTGCCCTTTTCGTCAGCGATGTATTCGATTGGGTTGTGGAGAGTGAGGAACTCGATGCCCTCCTCCTTAGCGTGCTTCACCTCTTCGAGACGTGCTGGCATTTCTGCCTCCGAGCGACGATAGGCAATGAACACACGCTCTGCGCCAAGACGCTTTGCCGTGCGGCAAGAGTCCATGGCGGTGTTGCCACCACCGACAACCATCACGCTCTTTGCCTTCACGATAGGGGTGTCGGATGCAGGGTTAGATGCGTCCATGAGGTTCACACGAGTGAGGTATTCGTTTGACGACATGATGCCCACCGAGTTTTCGCCCGGAATGCCCATGAAGTTTGGCAGACCTGCACCCGAAGCCACGAAGATAGCCTTATATCCCTCTGCTTCCAGTTCCTGTATGGTGATAGTCTTTCCGACGATGCAGTTCTTCACGAAAGTGACACCAATCTTGCGGAGGTTCTCTATTTCAACATCCACGATAGCATTAGGCAGACGGAACTCTGGGATGCCGTATTTCAGCACACCGCCTATTTCATGCAGAGCCTCAAACACCGTCACTTCATATCCAGCCTTTGCGAGGTCGCCTGCACACGAAAGACCTGCGGGACCCGAACCGACGATAGCCACCTTCTTTCCATTCTTTGGAGCGCATTCTGGCAGAGCCATTTTTCCGCTGTTACGCTCGAAGTCGGCAGCGAAACGTTCAAGGTTGCCGATTGCCACTGGCTTGTGACCCATTTTGAGGTGTATGCACTTGCTCTCACACTGCTTCTCTTGCGGACAAACACGGCCGCACACGGCTGGCAGTGCAGATGTGCTTTTCAGCACCTTTGCCGCTTCGAGGAACTGCCCACGCTCTATATTTTTCACAAATGAAGGTATGTTGATAGCCACAGGGCATCCGTCCATACATGACGGCTTCACGCAGTCAAGACAACGCTTTGCCTCTGTCAATGCTTGCTCCACTGTGAGACCTGTATTGACCTCCTCCGTGCGAGTAGTGGCACGATATACGGGGTCGAGTTCGCCCATTACGCAACGCTCAATCTCGCTGCGTTCCTTTGCCTTCATGCTCGCCGCCAGTTCCTTACGCCATGCAGCGTTGCGGTCGGTGAGTTCGGCAAGAGGAGTGTCGTCCGTCATGCCCGAAGCATCGACCTTTGCCTCCTCTTTCTTAGCGGCAGGAGCGACAGACTCGACGTGTGCCTCCAACTTCTTCATGTCCTCAATCTCGACAGGCTTGAACGCACCCATACGCTTGAACATCTCGTCAAAGTCAACCTCGTGACCGTCGAACTCGGGACCATCCACACACACGAACTTCGTCTTTCCGCCCACAGTGATGCGGCACGCACCACACATGCCTGTGCCGTCCACCATGATAGTGTTGAGCGACACATCCGTAGGAACATTGTATTTCTTTGTCAGCAGACAGCAGAACTTCATCATTATGGCGGGACCAATGGCAAAACACTTGTCCACCTTCTCACGCTGAATGACCTGCTCAATGCCCACTGTCACAACACCTTTCTGTCCGTATGAGCCGTCGTCAGTCATAATGATTACCTCGTCAGAATACTTGCGAACCTCGTCCTCAAGAATGATGAGTTCCTTTGTGCGACCTGCGAGAACCGACACCACCTTGTTGCCAGCCTCTTTCAGCGCCTTGATAATAGGGAGCATTGGAGCCACTCCCACACCGCCTCCGGCACATACCACTGTGCCGTAGTTCTCGATGTGTGTTGCCTGACCAAGAGGGCCGACAACGTCAGTGATATAGTCGCCTTCGTTCAGTTGGCAGAGTTTTGTGGAAGAATATCCCACTGTCTGTACTACGAGAGTGATAGTGCCTGCCTCCACGTCACTGTCAGCAATCGTGAGCGGCATGCGCTCTCCGTTTTCGCCAACACGAACAATGACAAAGTGACCTGCCTTGCGAGACTTAGCGATGAGCGGTGCCTCAACCACCAGTTTGAACACCTTTTCGCTGAACTGCTCTTTCTTTACAATCTTGTTCATATCCAGTCTTTGTTTAGAATTATCGTTCTTTGTTTTACATTATCTTTTCGCAAAATCTTTTAGATTTATCGCAATTAACGTTTTACTGCATCAAAACGCCAAAAACTTTGCAAAGTTACGAAAATTCTTTATAACAATCGACCATTTTGTCATATAATAAACCACAACAGATTATTTTTGTCGTTCACACACAACAGAAATACTTTCCGAGGTTAATTTTCTTTATTTATTGATGTTGATTTCTTCTGTTTGTTTTTATTCATTATACTTTATTATTATAGTTCTTTTCCTTCATAACCTACATAATAGCATTGTCAATCTTCTGCATTAGCAATCCGTTTCCGCCAATGCTCTTTTTCTGTCATTTTTGACAACGGCGCACCTCTCAAATGCCCTGCCGTTCACGATTACAATAGTCAGCCGT
>JAFLUT010000078.1:0-9968 GCA_022508665.1 Prevotellaceae bacterium
ATTATAATCGTCAGCCAATGCAGATTATCCCTCTCAGCGGTTACCTGCTAGTTCGTTCAGCCGCCCTCGTTTTCAGTGGTCAAAAGTTTCCGTTTTCGTGCGTAAAACGTTGTGAGCGATTGCAGCAGAAAGTGTGGTGTGATATTGGCAAATCCGCCCTCAAATGTCGCTTATGTCTGTAAATCGCTTTTTAATGTACACATGTGGTTGGTGTATGAAAGATTTTGTGTATCTTTGTGACCTAATCCTAAAATAATAACCTATTATGTATATTGTAAAAAATATGTGTAAGGCTGTGGCTTGCGGGCTGACGGCTTTTGCTTTCGGAGTGAATAGTCTTTCTGCGCAGAATTTGCAGAAGGGAACGTATGGCTATCTCTATTGCCACATGAGTGACTTGGGGGAATACACAGCATACGCATTGAGCAGGGATGGATTGCATTACCACGACCTGCTGGACGGAAAGGCGGTGATTGACCCCGAAAAAACGTCGCTGATAGAGGGAGGGTCGAGAGACGCCTATATATGCAGAAAATCGGATAGCGGCAAAGGCTATCTTATGGTAACGACGGACATGTGCAACCGCAAAAGCAAGGTGTGGTTTAACTATGGCATAAATCTTTTGAAGAGTGACGACCTTATAAACTGGACATCAACGACTTTTGATTTCCGCAAGGGAAACGAGATTTTCTGCGACCCGGAAAGTCCTGATGTCATTGCCGACTGGAGCAAGATAAACCGTGTGTGGGCGCCGCAAATCTTTTGGGATCCTAACTATGTATGGGCTTCGGGAGAGAAGGGTGGATACTTTATCTATTATTCTATATGGAGTTCCAACGAGGGCGATGACTATGACAGAATGGTGTATAGTTATGCTGACAAGTCGTTCACAAAGTTGACCAAGCCACGCATCCTGTTCGATTGGGGGTACGCTACGATTGACGCTGACATAAACTATTTGGAAAGCGACGGAAAGTATCACATGCTGATAAAGAAGGAAGGCGGGCATCCGGGAATTTTCCAGACGAAGGCAGACAACCTTATTGGACCGTGGCCAGAGCCTGACGAGAATGATTTTGTGAATTTCGAGGGTAAGAAGAAGTGTGAGGGTAGCAGCGCCTTTCAGATTGTGGGTGAAGAAGGTTGGCGAGTGGCTTACATACAATATAGCGACCGCCCCAAGCACTACCGCATCTGCAAGGCTGACAAATATCTGACGAATTTCAGTGACCCAATGGATATAGAGGGTGTGACTGGCCCTCAGCATGGAAGTTTCATGCGGTTGACAAAGAAAGAATATAAGCGGTTGGAGAAGTGGAGCAAGAAAATGGTAAAGTAGTGGACGAAGAGGTATATATGAAATGATAAAAAGAAAGCAAGCCTAATCAATTAGGCTTGCTTTCTTTCGCATGGAATCCATATCCAAAAGGTTGAGCCGCAGCCTTTGCCTTCGCTCGTCACTCCTATCTTTCCGCCGAGGCGTTGTGTGATAGACTTGCAGATAGCGAGACCGAGACCTGTGCCTTGGATGAACTCGTCGAGTTTAACGAAACGCTCAAAGATTACAGTTTGCTTGTCTTTGGGTATGCCGATGCCTGTGTCTTCGCAGTAGATGTAGAGACCGTTGTTTTCATGCTTGTATCCAAGACGGATGTGACCTTGAGAAGTGAACTTGACGGCATTTGTTACGAAGTTTGTGATGATTTGCTGCACACGTTCAACATCTATGGCTGTGAGGAAGTTTTCGTAAGGATTTTCTACGATGAATTGCAGGTTTGCCTGCTCCACACGATGCTGAAGAGTGAGGCATATCGTGTCGAATGAATGAACGAAATCTACCTCTGTGGATTGTATGTTGGTAGGGGCTTCGGATGTTATTGACGATGCTTCGAGAATGTCGTTTATGAGACGTTGCAGCATGTCGCAACTGTCGAGAATAATTTTGATGAGTTCCTCACGTTCCTCTGGCGTGTCGGTCATTTGCAGGATAGTGGTAAAGCCAACAACTGCATTGAGCGGTGTACGCAGTTCGTGTGTCATGTTGGCGAGGAATGCGCTTTTCAGTTGGATGCTGTCGTTGGCAAGGTCAGTCGTTTCTTGAAGCCTTTGTTGAGCCTCGATAAGGTCGGTGACGATAGCAGATATGCCAGCATATCCTATGACATTGCCCTGCGCATCGTATCTCTTATGTCCGATGAAAGAGAACCATTGGGGCTTGTCGCTTGTCAGCGTGTGCTTAAAATGGCGAATAGTAATGAAACGGTCGTCGTCGGCAGATATGTCAAAGGAGTTATCGTTGGTGTCGGGCTGTTCGTCATTTGTATTCTCATCTTCCACCAACATATCCAAAAACTCATCGAAAGTAATGATGTATTCCTTCTTTCTATATGAATGCGAAAACACCATTGTCCGTGTGGCAATGTCCGCCTCGAAGATATAGATGCTGCCGTCATACAGAAGTCTTTGCAGCCTTTGTTCCTGCTGTTGAGACCTTTGATGTATCTCTTTTAACTGCCGCTTGTATTTGCCAATCTCTGCACATGTTTTCTGCTCATCGTCAATGTCTTGCATTGTATAGAGGAACTGCGTTATCTCGCCCTCCTTGTTCCGCACAGGCATAAGGTGAGACTCTATGTAGTTCTTTGTTCCCAATTCGGGATGATTCATCACTTGACACACCTGTAAGTTATGGGTACTTTCTTGAGGATAGGCATCACGAATTAGCGGAATTTCATACATTTTCATTGTACGCCAAAAACGCTCATTGTCGGGATTGTCGAAACCATACATCGCTTTCATCTTGCTGTTGAAAGTGATTGGTCGCCCTTCACGATTGTAGAAAACCATAGCAAGTTCGGGCATATTGAAAAGGCTGTTGAAACAGTGGCGTATGGTACGGCTCGCTCTTTCCTCCTCCACTGTGCGTATAATATTGCGTATGCGTACCTTGGTGAGACGGCTAAAAAGGTAGATTATAGATGCCAATATAAGCACACCTATCGCAATGCTTATGAATAATGGAGAGGTTCTGCCATGCACACGCTCCGGATGAAACCACTTGTTGTATATGTCCTCAATCTCTCCGCTCTGTTTCAGCCGTGAGTAGTGTGCGTCAATCTCATTTATCAGCCTTTTGTCATGTCCTATGATGTGTATCTTTCCGAGCGACAGGTTTATTTCGTTGAGTTTGATTTTGTCTTCAAGGTCCAACTCCTTCACTTTCCATTTCAACTGTTCTTCGCTCCACATGAAGTAACGATATTTGCCTGTCTCCAACCCTTCTAATGCAGTCTTTGCCAGTTCATAATGTATAGGCTTATCTTCGTTCATCATCTTTTTGCGGAAATAGATAGCCGTGTAGTCGCCGGGGTAGAATACCGTTTCGTTAGATGCGTCCAATGTCTCCAAAGGAATGACTTTTGCACTATCCGATATGACAGTAGCCACGCATGGGCGGTCGTAACTGATGATGTTTTGTGTGTAAAAGAACCTGTCATCGTTGCGGTATCTGCGTACATTGTCCAATATTATGTCCGCCTTGCCCTGCATGAATTCCTCCACAACTTTGCTCCACTCGTTCATTCGGAACTTGTAGGGGATTTTCATATCGTCCAATATCTCTGTCAGAACATCAACGTTAAATCCTGCTGGCTGTCCTGCGTCGTTGCGAAACTCGTATGGCGGTTTGTCCCAGTCGCAAACGATGACGAGCGGTCTTTCTGCGGTGTAGATGTTTTGAGCATGCAGCCCTGCACCTACCGCATTGGCAGTGAGAAGAATAAAAGTATATAATGTTATCAGCAGATGTTTCATTATGTTCATTTTATATAATGTATATTGCCATTACATGATTTTCTTTCGTCTTATGGCACTCGATTTGCAAGGGATGGTTATCCATACAGTCGTTCCAAGTCCCTCCTCCGACTCAATGTCAAGATAGCCTCCCATTTGTGCTAATAGTTCTTTGCAGATAGGCAATCCAAGTCCATTGTTCAGTCTGATGCTATCCGTCGTTTCACCGTTGATGAGTTCTAACTTCTCTTGCGATATTCCGTCGCCAGTATCTTCCACAGTAATCATCAGTCGCCAACCGATATAGTCATAACGCACACGGATATATCCCTGATGTGTATGCTGTATGGCATTCTCTATGATACGCTCCATGATGTTACACACATTCTTGGCATCAATATCCACCACCAACTGCTCGTAAGGGCTTTCCGTGATGAACCTCACATTCTCATTCTCCATTGCTTTTGTCGTACAGCACGATGCGAAAGTGCTGACAAAATCCGTCGGTTCTTTTACAATCTCAATCATGTGCGCTTCAAGTCGTGAGAGATAGAGGATGTTGTCGATGAGGTGCAGCAGATAATTCGAATTGTCGAGAATGCTTTGGCACGAAACGTTGTTACTCTCCGTGTCCTGCTGTGGATGCAGTTCTTGCGAAGACTTAACAATGGCATTCACTGGCACACGTATTTCCTGTGCCATATTCTTTATGAAATTTGTCTTCGTATTCTCTATTTCCTGCACCGTCTGCATTTCCTGCACCATCTTGTCCTCAATGGCTTTCAGTGCGGTAATGTCTTGACACAAACCGAAATACTCCGTCACTGTGCTGTCCTTTCCATACACAGGAACAAGGCTGAACTGCAAGTGCAATGGATATTCATTTTGACGGCTTACGTTTGTGCGTATGTCGAACTGCAATTCCTTCCCAGTGCGTTGGTCCATTTCCGAGAATATACGAAGGGCTGTCCTCTGCGACTGCTCACTCACAAATGTCATGCAGCGTGCTTGAGTCAGCACCATTTGTACATCCTTTGTTCCGCTCAAAATAGTCATCGTGTGCGAGTCGGGAGAGTAGCGAGCCATGCGTATCTTTCCATCTTTCAGCACGCTGTCTATCTGTGCGAGGTGTTGCATCTGCTCCTCTTCCGCAGCCTTCATTTCCTCTGCCAACAGCCGCTTCTCGTCCGCGTCAGCAATCTTCTTAGAGATGTCTTGGCATACAGCAATCATTCCTTGCACTTTGCCTTTCTCATTGCGGACGACCTCACATCGAATGTCGCAATTCTTCAAAGTGCAGGTATATCCGTCCATGTCCTTTATATCCTCCGTGCCAATGTTGAGGAATTCCCTAAACGTCACACGCTTAGCAAGCACATCTTCATGCTCGCATCCGAACATTTCGCATGCCTTCTGATTGATGTCTGCCATAACACCATCGGCAGAAAAACGGATAATGCCGAGCATGGGAATATTGAATAACGACAGGTATCTCTGCCTCATTTCCTCTCGCTCACCTCGCCGTCCCGTCTGCTTCGTCATGTCATAATACAGTGTGCCTTGTATGCCACGCATCAATTTTCGAGATTGCAGACGATAAACAACGGCATACACCAACAATACGGCTGCCAGCACACACAGACAAGCGGTAATGTACCATGTCCACGACGGAATACCACTCTCTTTCCGGTCGGGATAAAACCATTTGTTGCGAAGACTTGTTAGTTTTTCCGACGAATCAAGCACATTGTATACGCTGTCGAGCCTATCCAAAAGCCTCTGGTCATTTGCCATAAATTTATACTCCCCATGAGGCATATTGACTGGTGTTATTTGCAGATTGTCAATCTGATACTTCCTCATCAACCATTTCAGCGAAAGGTCGTTCCATACTATCAGCCCCTTGCCCTCATTGCTCACTTTCTGTATAGCCTCCTCTATGTCAGTGTAAGGTATAGCGTTCTCTCCCCAGCCATAATCAATCATCAGGTGGTGGCACAAACTGCTGTCATTGACAATAACCTTATTATTTGCCAAATCACGGAAATTGCGTACCGTCACCGTGTCGCCCTTTGGAGTTACGACGCTCTGTGTGAGAAGTGTCACGGCATTCCGTCCATAAAGCCCGTATTCGTCGTGAAATCCTGTCGCTACACCCAGTATTAAGTCAGATTTGCCAGCCCTCAAATCCTCAAATGCCTCCTGATTAGGTTTTATCCTGATGACGTATGGTATCCTCAATTCATCCAATAGCATCCGCACCAACTCCACATTGAATCCATCCGCCTGTCCGTCGTCATTCAGAAAAGAGTAGGGCCACAAATCCCTCACATCCTCATACACAAGCGGATGCTCAGCCGTATATACCCTTTCCTCCACTTCTTGTCCATGCGCCGCTACACACGATAGCATCGCTAAAATAACTATTATTATTCTTTTAATCATATAAATATGCCTCAACGTTTGCAAAGATACGGCTTTTATCCGACGCCTCAAAACAAAAGCCATATAAACCCATTCATTTTACTCCTAAACATCCTTTTACTCTTTTATTAGAAATTATATTTTGTGGTCAATCTTCCCGTTTTATGTTGCAATTTGGCATCTAATGCATAAGTTTTTTTGTTTTTATGCATTTTTGTAGTGATTTTTTTTGTAACTTTGTACTTTCTAAGTAAAAGAATGTGATTTGAATAATATGAGAAAAAACGTTTTTTTGACGGCAATTGTATGCATGTGCTTAACAGCGTGTTTCAAGGAAGAACCGCTTAATGCAGAATGCGACATCGTGCAGGCATGGATGCATTATGATGATACGTCGTATGTGTGGAATAGTAGCGACACCATTGTCAACTTGTCTTCAGTGGACAGTGTCATAACATTCACTGTTAAGTCTGGAAAGGACTTGACTCATCTTGCACCGCAATTCGTCATTACAGAAGGGGCTACAATCAAACCGGCAAGTGGCTCAGAGCAGGATTTTAGCAATGGCGTGGTTCTATATACCGTGACATCGCAAGATGGGTTGTGGCACAGGGTCTATAAGGTTGGGTTTGTTGAAGAAGTCCGAACAACGAGTGACACCATTTATTACGATTTTGAGAGGGTGTTTTTATACAATGAGAAGTACTATACATGGAGCGACTACCAGATAATGGATGGCGTCGAGGCAAATAACTGGGCGACGGGTAATGGCGGCTTTGCTCTTAGTCGCTCGTCGGCAAAGCCAGACGAATACCCAACAGTGCCGTTAGAAGACGGATATGAAGGCAAGGGCGTGAAACTGACAACCAGCGATACGGGTGCGTTTGGCAAAATGATGAGGATGCCAATTGCTGCGGGCAATCTGTTTATTGGTAAATTCGATACTGACAATGCATTGAAAGATGCGATGAAGAGTACGCAGTTTGGATCGCCATTTGACAAGAAGCCTGTGAAGTTTACGGGATATTACAAGTATAAGCCGGGTGACACGTTTAAGGATAGATATGGCAATGAGGAAAAAGACCGCATTGACGAAGGGGCTATATACGCCATATTGTACAAAAACCACGATGCCGAAGGAAACCCAGTTGTCTTGTATGGCGACAACGTGCAGACAAGCGAACAGATTGTAGCAAAGGCGATAATGCCAGAAGTGAAGCCAGTTGATGAATGGACCGAGTTTGAGATAGAATTCGATTATTATGAGGACGGCATAGATCAGGAGACGCTCAACAATTTAGGCTATAGCCTTACGGTTGTGTTCTCGTCGAGTAGGGATGGCGCCTATTTCCAAGGCGCGATAGGAAGCACCCTGTGTATAGATAAGGTAAGAATAATATGTGAAACTACAGAATGATGATACGCAAGACAATAATGATAGCAATGCTGCTTGTCGCAGCAATAACAGCAAGCGCAGAAAGTATATTAGACGGTTGGGAATACACCGTAAGGTTAGGGTATAACATTGGCGGAACCATGCCAATAGGGATGCCAGCTACGATACGTAGCCTGAACAAGTATAAGTTGGAGGCAAACTTTGCACTTGGCATCGATGTTCACAAGCCGCTTACGTCGCAATGGGGTGTACTTTCTGGACTACACTTGGAAAACAAGGGTATGGATGTGGATGCTACAGTGAAAAATTATCACATGGAAATGACGCAAGGAGGCGAAAGCATAGAAGGATATTATACAGGCAACCTTGTAACGGAATGCGATGAGTGGGCATTGACTCTGCCTCTGTTTGCAACGTTTAAGGTGTGCGACAAAATTATGCTGAAATGTGGTCCTTATCTTTCGTACCTTGCTACAAAGTCATTTAAGGGATATGTGTATGACGGTTACTTGCGAAAAACAGACCCAACAGGTGAAAAAACAAATATGACCAATGACAAAAGCGTCACATTTGATTTCAGCGACAATATGCGTCGTTGGCAAGTCGGCATTGACGTTGGAGTCGATTGGCAGATAGGGCAGCGCTGGGGAGCATCTGCCGACCTGCAATGGGGATTGAACGGCATTCACAAGAGTTCGTTCACGACAATCGAGCAGACGCTTTATCCCATTTATGGTACGCTTGGAGTGATATATAAACTGAAATGAATAAAACAATAACAATCAATCAAATAGAAAACGACTTATGAGAAAAATTTTTACATCACTTATGCTGTTGGCAAGTGCAGTGACTGCTATGGCAACAGACTATCAAGGAACACTGACAGTGGTAATTAATGGGTTTGTGGCACAACCTACCACCAATCAAATTACGCTGAACGACCAGACAGACGGTAAGTATGAGTTGACGCTGAAGAACTTCGTGCTTATGCAGGACGACGAACCTATGCCTATTGGCAACATTGTACTGCAAAACATCAATGCGGTAGATGAAGAGGGAGCAAAGGTGCTTGAAACTAAACAAGATATTACGTTGCAAGAAGGCAACCTTGAAGGTGTTGATATGTGGATGGGGCCGATGCTGGGCGAAGTACCAGTCGATTTGCGTGCAGTAGTAAGTGGCGATGGCAGCATTCTTACCGCAGACATTAAGATCCCATTGGTGGGGCAAGATGTACAGGTAAAGTTCGACAGCAGAACATTCCAATTGCCAAACTCTGGGTTTGAGGAATTCCATACAGCAACGGCTGGCAAGGCAACAAGTGACGAACCCAATAATTGGCACTCTTTTATGAGTTGTACGGGGAATTTTGCATCTTTTGTTAAAGGCAATATTCATACGTTTATCAGTAAAGAGATACGTCCTGGTTCAACAGGAACGAACAGTGTACTCGTGAAGTCTGTAAATGCAACCCTTGCAGTAGCTAATGGAACTCTTACAACAGGACAACTCAAAGCAGGGGGGATGACTGCAGCAAGTAAGAGCAACAATGCTTTCATTGACTTCGGCAATACTGCAAAAGATGCAAACGGCGACCCATTTTACACTGTGTTGAACACCTTGCCCGACTCTATAAGTGTTTGGGTAAAGTTCAAGCAAGCGACGCCTGTTTCGGCGCATCCATACGCAACTATGACGGCAGTTATTACGGACGGCTCTTATTATCAAGAGCCTCAGGATAAAGATTATACCGACATCATTGTTGGCGAGGCACGCAATGCCACTATTGCCGAAACAGACGGAGAATGGAAGAAAATCACAGTGCCATTTACATACAACAATAATGGTAAGTCTCCAAAAGGAATTCTCGTGACATTCTCCACAAATGCCGACCCGGGACAGGGATCTGTTGGCGATGAATTATACTTGGACGATGTTGAACTTATATACAGTTCATATCTTTCAGATTTGTCAGTTAATGGCACAACTATTCAAGGGTTTGCTTCCGACAAGTATGACTACGAATACAATGTAGAGAAAGGCGCTACTGTTGACGAACTGATAAGCAAGGTTGCTTATACAGTAGCAGGTAATGAGGCTCACGGCATTGTTTCTGTGACCGAGAATGTAATGACAATTACCGTTCTTTCTGCCGACTTGCTTTCAAGCCATACATATACTATTACATTCACTGGTGCTTCTGATGATGACAACAAGGGCAATGGTGACGATGACAACAAGGGCAATGGTGATGATGACAACAAGGGCAATGGTGACGATGACAACAAGGGCAATGGTGACGATGACAACAAGGGCAACGGTGATGATGACAACAAGGGCAACGGTGATGATGACA
>JAFLUT010000078.1:10068-12896 GCA_022508665.1 Prevotellaceae bacterium
ATGATGACAACAAGGGCAACGGTGATGATGACAACAAGGGCAACGGTGATGATGATAATAACGGCAATGGTGACGATGATGATAAAACAGGTGTGAATAGTGTGATAAGCGCCGATAGCCAAGGCAAGACGATTTATAATATCAATGGTCAGCCTGTGAACTCGGTGAAGAATGGCGAAGTTTACATTATCAAGTACTCAAATGGCAAGACATTGAAATCAATCAATAAATAAGCCTAACATTTTGCGAAACAGTATGATTGGCGGTTTGTCTCAATGACAAACCGCCAATTTGTTTTTCCTCCATTGCTTTGCTAGTTTCTTTCCTTAAAACTTTTGTATTTAAGGGGAAATGTTTAATTTTGCAGTGTAAAGCAAAAACAGAGAAGGATAAAACACTATGAAGACTATAAGATGCTTCATCTGCTTGACGATGCTGTTTGCGGCATTGGCTGTTCATGCTCAGCATGGGCTTTCTATCGACATTGGAAGCAAACATCCAGAGGACTCTACTCGTACATCATATTTTAGCATTGGACTGAATAATCACACTGACACCCTGCATGGCGTCCAGTTGAATGCCATATCCAACATTTCGCTCGCCCCTTTCCGTGGCGTTCAGTTGAGTGGGATGACCAACGCATCGCGAGGCATAGAGCGTGGTGTTCAGTTAGCTGGCATTATGAACGTTACAGAGGGATACATGCGAGGAGCGCAGATAGGTGCGTATAACTATGCTGATTCCGTGAATGGCACTCAGATTGGCATTATCAACGTAGCGCATTCGCATCCGAAGGGGTGGCAGGTGGGCATTATTAACTATACCCACGACACTATCGCCCATAAGTTGGGATTGGTCAATGTGAACCCAAATACAGATATAGACCTCATGGTGTTTAGTGGCACAGGTACACTATTCAATGCCGGTGTCCGTTTTCGCAACCGCAGTACGTACAGCATTCTCGGTTTTGGTACGCACTACACAGGATTGGACAAACGTTTCTCTGGCGCTCTCTATTATCGCATTGGTCAGTATTTTAGACTATCTCCGCGTTGGTCTGTCAGTGGTGATGTAGGCTTCTTTCACATCGAGAATTTTCATCGGCATACGGATGATGCCCCTGACCGCTTGTACTCTTTGCAGGCGCGTCTGAATGCCGACTACCGCTTTTCTAAATACATTGGCGCATTTGCCACTGTTGGCTATGGCGACACACGCTATTACTCACACTCGCGTCAGTTCCGCAACTCTTTCTTTGCCGAGGCTGGATTTACCTTCCGCTATCCACATGGCAACAAGCCTAATGCAGCGCTGTGGGATGAGAAAAAGCCGACATTGCAAGCCGACTCACTTATGGCTTTGCCTAAACGTCCACATCCGTGGTGGGCTTTGGCAGAAGTGACAGGCATCAATGTGCTTGTGCAGAGTTTTGACCGTTTTATTCTCAACCGTGACTTTGCTCAGACGACGTTCAAATCGTTGGGAAAGAACCTGAGCACTCTTCCTGTATGGGACAACGACCAGTTCTCAACTAACCTTTTTATGCACCCATATCATGGCAATCTGTATTTCAATTCCGCTCGTTCACAAGGACTGAACTTTTGGCAATCTGCGCCTTATTCTCTGATAGGCTCTTTGGAGTGGGAGTTTTTGGGTGAAAAAGAGCCTGCCGCCATTAACGACTTAATGGCAACCACCTTTGGAGGCATCTGCATAGGTGAGGTTACAAACCGCGTTAGCCGTATCTTCCTCAACGACTCGAAGAGGGGCTGGGGGCGTTTCTGGCGTGAGGCTGTGGCAACACTGGTTAATCCGATAGGACAACTGAAACGCTTCGTTTCAGGCGATGCGTGGCGAGTGCGTCAAGACCATTACCTCTATCATGACTACCAGCGCAATCCGATAGACTTCTCTGTGTCCGTGGGCGACCACTATGTTGCTGACAATGGCGCATTGTTCCGTGGAGCGAATGCACCATACATCAACTTATATTTAGAGTATGGCGACCCTGTGAACCGTGGCGACTATAACGCTCCTTACGACTTCTTCGACGCCGAAGCATCCTTTGTCATTGGCGGTAGTCAGCCGATTATCAATCAAGTACACCTCATGGGGCGCCTTTGGAGTACGCCAATGGTGAAGAATGGTGACATGAACGCAGAGTTCGGCATTTATCAGCATTTCGACTATTTTAATTCCTCGCCAGTTAAAGACGGCTCAGACCTCACGCCTTACCGCATCAGCGAGGCTGCCGCTTTTGGTCCGGGTGTCATCTATCAGATGCCGCCTTTCGGCATGCTGTCACGCCTCGAACAGCGCATCTTCCTCAATGCAATCTTGCTTGGAGGTGCGAAGACCGACTACTACCACTTTATCGACCGTGACTACAACATGGGCAGCGGATTTAGCCTAAAATCGAAGACACATCTTGAACTGCGTAATTTCGGGCGTTTCGTCATCAATGCTCAGTACTATCGCATCTTCACATGGAAGGGATATGAGCATAAAAATCTTACAGACTTAAATCCGTTGTATCTGAATGCACAGGGCGACAAGGGCAATACAGGATTGCTTGTGGTCAACCCATTAGTCGAGTTCGATGTCTATCGCAATTGGAGCATACAATTGTCTGGCTCTTATTTCAACCGCTACACACACTACTCATACCACGATGACATCGACACCCACACATTCGAGGTGCGTCTCGGAGTTACCTGCCACCTTTAAGCCTGTTGGATAATGCCTTTTTCCTGTTCGGAATGGCGGCAGTGTGCCGCTGAAACGCCCTGCCGTTCACGATTACAATAGTCAGCCGTGACAAATTATAA
>JAFLUT010000079.1 GCA_022508665.1 Prevotellaceae bacterium
TTCTTAAAATATAACTTATATTTTATAAAATTAAACTTAAATTTATATAAATATAATCTATATTTTATAAAACATAAGTTATATTTTATGGATGTATTCGGCTGAATACCGTGTATGCTGATGTATAGGTATTATTTATGCTGATGCAGTTTTCCCGTTTGGGGTTAGGGTTGCCTACTGTTTATTATTATGGCTGATCATTATTTGCTATTATGGCTGTTTCCTATTTTTGCAAAGGATTGTTGTCTGCTCCCTCCTCCTCGCGTAGAAAATCGGGGGTACGCTTTATGAACTCATAGCCGAACTGGCAACGCAGGCAGTCGTGGGGCTGGCAGTATTGGCGAGTGAGTTGGATGAGGGCTTGGGAGTCGGCTGCATTGTCGCATGATATGCCTGCCGATGCCCATTCGCGTGTGATGCGGTTGTTTTCCGCTTTTAGTTGTTCCCACAGAGAGAAGGCGTGGTCGCAGAGGTGCTGGTCGGACTTGTATTTTCCGTAGGCGAAGAGGGTAGGGGCGATGCTGTTGATGACGATGAGTTCGACGGAGGATTTCGAGAGGTTGTTCTCTCGGGGCTTGGATGCTTGTCCGCCGAAGCAGTAGTGGGTTTTCCAGTAGTCGCTTGTGTGGGTAAGAAGGAGGGCGCTAACTTCATTTATGCCGGCGGCATTGATGAGCCGGGAGAGGTTCAGCCGTTGCTCGTGATAGAGCATTGCCAGCTGTGCGATGCGGATGTAGGGGAAGTTTTGGGGGCGGAGGCGAAGGAATTTCCAAGCGTTGGGTGAGATTGGGGCGAGGGAGAACTTTTGGCGCAGGTATCGGTATTCCTTTTTCAGGGAAAGGAAGTACTCGTCTTGAAAGTCGGCATCCAGCAGTCCTGCTTGTCCGAAGAAGATTGCCTCCACCTGAAAGAGGTTGTCACGATGCTTCGCCACGGCGTTCATTGGTATGGATGATGCCCATGTCTCGAAAGCGTCGCCGTTCAGACCGAAGCCGAAGTTGCGTGCTATGGTGACAAAGAGCGTGCTTTCCCAGTCCTTGTCGAGCGTTTCTCGACGGGCTAAAATCTGCTGTGTGCGTTCCTCGAAACGCTCGAGCATGAGGGAGGTCATCCAGTTGTGAATCATCAGTTGCGGCAATTTTTCTACCACTTTGCGGCATCGTGGGCGGTGGTCGTTGCGGCTCAACTCTGCGTAGTTGTCCTGCACGTGTTTGGGTATGTCCAACTGTAATTGCGGAATGGCCTTGCCGTCGGGATATTGCAGTGGGCAGTCTATGTCGGATGCGACGTGAAGGATGACATTCTCGTATGCCTTGTCCGTATCGTGATGATGACGGAACCAGTCGCTTGTCTTTGTGTGGATTTCCACGTTCCCAGCCCACACCGCACCGTCAATCTTGACTTTTGCCTCTATGAAGTCGGGGCCTGCATCGGTGTTGTGCATGCCGGGCGACAGCACTTCCACCAGTTTGCCGTCGGTTGTGCGGAGCTCGTGAAGAGGGAATAATTTGTGTTTCCATGTGTAATGAAGCAACTGTTCCATGGCTTTTTGCATTAAAATTTGTTCAAAGTTAAGATTTTTATTTCTAAATGCTTAACTTTGCACATATATTTCTCTTTAATGACAAAAACAAAGAACAGTCAGATATGAAAATTGCACTTATCGGATATGGAAAAATGGGCAAGATGATAGAGCAGATTGCCCTCAGCCGTGGACATGAGATTGTCAGCATCATTGACATTGACAATCAGCAGGACTTTGAGAGTGAGGCATTTGCGAGTGCCGATGTTGCCATAGAGTTCACTACTCCCATGACTGCCTACGGGAATTTTCTCAAGGCGTGGAAGGCTGGCGTGAAGGTGGTGAGCGGAAGCACTGGTTGGCTGAAAGAGCATGGGGATGATGTGCGCAGGGCTTGCATGGAGGAGGGCAAAACACTGTTCTGGGCAAGCAATTACTCTATCGGTGTGGCAATTTTCAGCGCTGTGAACAAGTATCTGGCAACGATTATGAACCAGTTTCCTCAATACGATGTGAAGGAGGAGGAGACTCATCACATACACAAACTGGACCACCCTTCAGGCACGGGCATCACACTGGCTGAGCAGATAGTGGAGCGCCTTGACCGCAAGAAGGACTGGACAATGGGCTATCTGCAAAACCCCGACGGAACGGTGGAGGGTACGGACGAGGTGGCGGAGGATTTGCTGCCAATCAGTTCCATTCGCCGTGACGAGGTGCCGGGCATTCATTCTATTACATACAATAGTGAGGCAGACCAAATCACTATCACTCACGATGCACATTCGCGTCAGGGTTTTGCCCTTGGGGCGGTGATTGCGGCAGAGTTCACGGCTCAGCGTGAGGGATTGCTGACTACGGATGACCTTTTCAAATTTTAACGTACTGTCATGGGATTCGATTATAAGAACTTTAAGAATGTAAGGTCGGGAAAGGCTGACAAACCGACTTGGAAGGGCTGGAAATGGGTGAAGTTTTCTGTCGTCACGTTGCTGTATTTGGCGTTTCTCTACTGGGTTGAATCGTGGTGGGGGCTGATTGTCGTGCCATTTATTTTTGACGTGTATATAACGAAGAAAATCAAGTGGACATGGTGGAAGGAGTTGGAGAGCGACGTGGCACGCACGCTGATGAGTTGGGTGGATGCCATTGTCTTTGCCCTCGTGGCGGTGTATTTTGTGAATAACTTTTTCTTCCAGAACTATCAGATACCGTCGTCGTCGCTTGAAAAGACGCTGATGACGGGTGATTTCCTGCTGGTGAGCAAGATGAGTTACGGCCCTCGTATACCGCAGACTCCGCTGACGATGCCGCTGACACAGCACACAATGCCGCTGTTCAACTGCAAGTCGTACATCGAGTGGCCGCAGTGGGATTACCGCCGTGCGAAAGGGTTCGGAAAGGTGGAGTATGGCGATATTGTGGTGTTCAATTATCCTGCAGGAGACACTGTGGCGGTGGCATATAATGGAGACTATTATAATCTCTGCTTTCAAGAGGGGTGTATCGCTGCTTCGGAGCAGGGATATGCAGTTCCGCTTATGGAGACGCTTCCGATGAGCGAGCAAGAGCAGATGTTTGACCACCTGTATTCTATTGGCAAGCAGATAGTTGCCTCAAATACAAACATCTACGGCAGTGTGGTGACTCGTCCTGTTGACCGCAGGGAGAACTATGTGAAGCGTTGTGTGGGCTTGCCGGGGCAGACTTTCCAGATAAAGGACAAGATAATATATGTGGACGGTAAACGACAGGAGACGCCGACGTTTGCCCAGTTTAACTATAAGGTATATACTCGCAACAGTCAGGTGCTGTCTGATGCAATGTGTGAGGAGTTGAACATCAGCGATGAAGACAGAGACAAGATCCTCGACCACGTTTCGGGCATTCCTCTCACTCACATGGCTGTTGAGGTTCTGCGAAAGAATACGGCATTTTGCGACAGTGTGGTGGAAATAAAGGATGGCTATTGGGGTAACCTCTATCCTCTAAATCACCAGTATGGTTGGACACGGGATAATTACGGACCGGTGTGGATACCTGCCAAGGGGCAGAGCGTGAAATTGACGTTGGATAACATCGCCATTTATGACCGCCCTATACGTGTGTATGAGAAAAACAGTCTCGAAGTTAAGGGAGGCAAAATCTATATCAATGGTAAACAGACTGATGAATACACTTTCAAGATGGACTACTACTGGATGATGGGCGACAACCGCCACAACTCGGCGGATAGTCGCTATTGGGGCTTTGTGCCTGAAGACCACGTTGTCGGCAAGCCGCTGTTCATCTGGCTCTCTCTCATAACCGACCGTAACGGCAATTCTCACGGTGTGCGTTGGGGCAGGTTGTTTACATTGGTGGATAACATCAAATAAGACAGAAATAGATACTTAGAACGAGAAATATCTGAACGAGAAGATGATTGTTTTGCCGAGCGCATATCTTCCTCCAGTATCATGGTTCGCTTCCATTGTGCGAGGCGAACCTGTTTTTGTTGAACAGTATGAGAATTACCAAAAGCAGACTATTCGCAACCGCTGTACGATAGACTCGCCTAATGGCTCTCTGCATCTGTCTATACCCATAGACAGGAGTACTTTCGTTGGCGGCAAATGCCTGATGAAGGATGTGAAGATAAGCGCTCACACTGACTGGCAACGTCAGCACTGGTATGCCATTGAAACAACATACTTTAACTCTCCCTTTTTCGAGTATCTGCAAGATGATTTCCGCCCTTTCTATGAGCGTGACTGGACTTTTCTTATAGACTTTAATGAAGCGCTTATATATAAATGTATAGAATTGCTCGATATTCAGCCGACAATTGGCAGGACAAAGGAGTTTTTAGGTACAGACTATGCTGTGCAGCCCACATCTTCCTCTAACCCATATTACCAAGTCTTTCAGCATAAGCATGGTTTCATTCCTGACCTTAGCATTATAGACCTCATTTTCAATATGGGGAATGAAAGCATACTTGCACTGACAAGATGATGCCAGTGCAAGTATGCTTTTATGGAAAATATAAAAATGATTTACTGAAAAAGGCTCTACCTTTTTTATGCCCTTAATATGCAAAGGGAATGTTGACTCCGAGGCTGACTTGTGCGCGGCCAGATAGAGGCACACCTTGTTTTGCCAATTTCCCAAGCGTGTGGTCCATACCAAGGAAGATGCTGAAGCCTGTTGTGCGTGCGTTCAGCAACCAGCCGAAGCTTGCTCCATAGGTACCGAATGATACCGACGCTGAGGCAGAGAAGAATTTGACAGGAGCGACATTGGCAGAAAAGCGGAAATCTGTCCAAGTGTATTTGCCTGCAAGGCGAGTGCTGTTGACGAAACCAAATTTCAGTTTGTCGTAGAAGTCAGGAGTATATTCAACACCAAGATTTAATGTAGCGGAAAGAGCCTTTGTTGTTCCTCCAATGTTGCCATTGTCCTGCAATTCATACAACTCTGCTAAACCTTCTCCCAGTCTGTCCAACTCTTTGTTGAAGGAGTTTGACTCATCCTCACCAAGAGCGAAAAGATAGTCGCCTGTATTGATACGGCGCTCTCCATTTGTTGATGCCTCATAGCAATTGCTCCAGCTGATAAAACCTAAATCGAGCAATGCAGCCGACACCTTGAAGTGGTCGTCAATCTTGTACTCAGCACCAAGGTCTAAGCCTAAACCAAAGCCTGTAACTCCGAATGATACATCGTCAATGCCACTCACATAGGTGTGCGGTGTCTGCTCTCCCTCTGGACCACGCATGGTGGTCTCTGTCTGATATTGCATGCTGCTGAGACTTGTTTGAAGAGTGGCAGAAGTTGTGCCGACGTATGCATCGTCTCTGAGTTCCAATTGAGCCTTCTCAACCTTAGCGTTGATATTGGCAAAACCAAACAGGAACTTAACCTTGGCGCCCACACGCAATTTGTCGTCAATCTGACGGCTATGACCAAATGCGAGTTCTCCGTAGGCATCAGCATGAGCATTCATGTTGCTCAGGTCGTAAACCTTATTTTCAAGACCTTGCTTTGCCAATCTGAACAAATCGCCGGGAATGTTGAGATAGAGGTTTTGGCGAACATTGAATTCTGCCGTGTTATATCCTCCCCATGACCTGAAGCCACCGCCCAGCACTTGCAACTTGATGTTCTCTGAAATGCGGTTTTTGTCATGGATGCCAGACAAAAACTCTTGTGTGTCCACTTGGGGATTGAGGAATAATGCAGTCTTGCCGTCCACATTGTGAAGCAGGTTGCTTAATTTCAGATTGCTGTTCATGCCAATGTTTACATTGCTAACTCCCGGCAATGCAACGTATGTTTGTTCGTTGCCGTAAGCAGGGTTCAACTCATGGCGATAAATATACCCCTCGTTAAAGTATCCTGTGTTGAGGTTCTGTCCGATTGCGGTTGACGTTGTTCCAAGAACTGCAACCACAATAACTGATTTTATATTCTTCTTCATGATGTTCATTGTTATTCACTGATTATGTTGGGTTATAGTTCTTTTTCGTAGTATCCAGTCAGAGTAATCTTGCTGTTCTTTATGTGTATCTTCATGTCTGGACCCATTGTGTCTACGTCTTTGCTTATTATACGTGCCACAATCTTGATGCCATCAAGATGCTTGATTGTACCTTCCATGCTGAGTGTCACTGGCTGGTCTTTTGCGTATTCTTTAAGCGTAACGTCCTTGCTTGTCACGCCTTCGATGTCCTTGTCGTCAAAAGTGATAGGCACTATTTTCAGGCTAACCTCATAAGGCAGGTCTGTTGTCGCATCGAAACTAAACGCAACATTCGAGAGCGTCAAGGCGTCTACATCCTCGTCGTTCCACCCGTTGATAGTGTCGGTATATGATATAAGAGACTCCTCCAGCAGTCCCAGCGGAGCGTAGAAAGTGTAGAGTCCGTTTACTGTGCCAAAATCTTTGCCCAGTTCGATGTTGTTCACCTGCTGCATTGGCATCCTTGGCTCAATAATGTCTATCTCTATGGTTTCTGGTATTTCATTGATGTTGTCGTCGGCAAGCACGTTCTGCAAGTCTGTGAAAGCGATATGCTCGGGCGATGTGTACCCTTTGCAATAATACGCAGGGATTGTTGGTGACATTACAATCTCATTATACCCCTGCTCGTCCTTGCCAGTAGAGGTTATATTGATTGACTTCTGCCCCTCTTTCTCTTTCTCTGGCAGATACACGCTTGACTTCTTGCCGTCTTTTGCGGTGAGTTGGAAGCCGCTCTCATATCTGATGTTGTATTCGTTGAGCGGATTGGAGATAGACAAGTAAATCTGTGGGTTTTCAATCCTTATCTTAGTGCCTGGCTGATTGAGGAAGTCTGGAATAGAGTTCAAATCGACAGGGTTGATAGAAAACTGCTCTACATTATGCTCAAACTCTCCGCTGAAGTTATGCACGGGGATGTCGTAAAGGCGAGGCGCCATAGTGAACGTTATTGATTGTGGCAGCGATGACACGTTGCTGACCTTGCGGAGATTGATGTCTCCTTGCACTATTTGAATGTCATCGTCGAACTCCAAACTGTGATTGTCTGTGTCGAACTGCATGTTGCCCCTCGACGCATCAATAGAGTCGATGTCGACAACGATGTTTATCTCTCCCTTCGAGTCGAAGCCGAACTCTATGGACGACAAATCCAGATACCCGTCAGAGTCGAGCGAGAAAGTTTTGCCGTCTTTGACATAGCGGCCTCTCATGCCTTCTGGGTATTTAAGTATGAGCCTCTCCATTTTCGCATTGCCGAGGAAGGCATCCATGCCGCTAACCCTCAACGTCGTGGCATACTTGGTGTCAACCTTCAGTCCTGTTATCGTGCGGATAGACTGGTCGATGTCGCCTGTGGTTGTGGTGAATGTGGTAGGAGGAATAACTCCGTCGAGAATAATGTATGCGCCGTCAACGCCGCTTGGCAAACTTGCAGAAGTTAGGGCGAGAGGCGCAGTTGTTGGGTCGATGGTAGGCTCTTTGATGCAGAAGTCCTTGATGGTGATGTTTTCTGACGTGAAATCTCCCTCTTTCTTGATTGCGTAGATACGCTCTTCCGTTCCGGGAATTGTGTCTATCACTATCTCACTGTCGTCGTCAAGTTCAATTACTTGGTCGAGAGTAAGAACATCAATGTTAATCGGCACAACCAGATCCTTAGTGTTAATTCTCACCGTTGTGTCAATGTCACTCAAATCGTAGTCATTGTCGAAACATGACTGCAATGCAAGTGGGGCGAGTAGCGTAGCCCCAACTAACAAGTGATTTTTGATTTTCATAAGTTACTTATCTTATTATTTATTGTTTTAATATTCATTGTATCTTTGTTGCTATGGACACAAATTGTATATATAAATGTATCTGCTAACTCCAAGGATTTAGATCGTCCATTCCTCATTATAGCAATGCAAAGTTATATAAAAAATGTATGATATACTAAAAAATCTAAAAAAAAACTAACAAAAATTTGGAGTGATAGAAAAAAAGTCATACCTTTGCACTCGCAAACAAAAGGTAATGGTGCCATAGCTCAGTTGGTAGAGCATCGGACTGAAAATCCGTGTGTCCCCGGTTCGAATCCTGGTGGTACCACAAAGAAGGGATAACTTCAACGAAGTTATCCCTTCTTTGTTTGTGTACGTATGTGGCAATAGAAAAAGATACATATATAAAAAATGTGCCGACGCGGTTAGAAATCACTTCTGGATGGTCGGCACGAGAATATATGTAAGAATTGAATGAAAATTTCTGAGCGTGGGAGAGTAATGCGTGTCGCCTCTCCTTTTCTTTACTTTATGCGTCGATGTTGGCGTAAGTAGCGTTCCTTTCGATGAATTCACGTCGTGGAGCAACGTCTTCGCCCATAAGCATTGAGAATGTATAGTCAGCCTCGGCAGCATCGTCTATTGTGACCTGCTTCAAGAGGCGCGTCTCAGGGTTCATCGTCGTTTCCCACAGTTGCTCGGCATTCATCTCACCGAGACCTTTGTAGCGTTGCACCTTCACCTTGCCCTCTTGCCCTTCGCCGTAGGTGTCGATGAAGCGTTGCAGGGCTGAGTCGTCATAGCAGTACTCGCTCACGTTGCCCTTGGTACACTTGTAGAGTGGAGGCGTAGCGATGTAGAGGCGACCGTCGCGGATGAGTTGTGGGAGGAAGCGGAAGAAGAGCGTCATCAGAAGGGTGTCGATGTGCGAACCATCGACATCGGCATCGGTCATGATGATTACTTTATAGTAGCGCAGTTTCTCATAGTTCGCCTCCTTCTGGTCGTCGGGGTTCAAGCCGAACCTTACGCCCAATGCTTGGAAAATGTTGTTAACCTCCTCATGCTCGAAGGCTTGATGCCACTTCACACGCTCGACGTTGAAGATTTTTCCTCGTATAGGAAGGATGGCCTGGAAGTGACGGTCGCGCCCCTGCTTGGCCGAACCACCTGCCGAGTCTCCCTCGACGATGAACACCTCGCAGTTGGCAGCGTCCTTGTCAGAGCAGTCAGCCAGTTTGCCCGGCAGACCGCCGCCAGTCATCGGACTCTTTCTCTGCACTTTCTCCCTTGCGGCACGGGCGGCAACACGGGCTTCGGCGGCGAGGACTACCTTGTCGATAATCATCTTCGCCTCTTTCGGATGCTCCTCCAAGTAGTTTGTGAGAGCCTCGCCCACTGCCTGCTGCACAGCACCTGCCACCTCGCTGTTGCCGAGTTTCGTCTTCGTCTGACCTTCGAACTGAGGTTCTGCTACCTTCACGCTGATTACGGCAGTGAGACCCTCGCGGAAGTCCTCTCCGCTAATCTCAATCTTCTGCTTCTCAAGTTTCTCCGTAATCTTGTTCTCGTCAGCGTACTTCTTCAGCACACGGGTCAGCGCCGTGCGGAAGCCTTGCAGGTGAGTACCACCCTCTATGGTGTTGATGTTGTTAACGTATGAATGGATGTTCTCGCTGTACGATGTGTTGTACATGATTGCCACCTCGATAGGAGTGTCCTGCTTCTCGGTGTTGAGATAAATCACATCATCGAACAGGCACATGCGAGTAGAGTCTATATAGCGCACGAAGTCTTTAAGACCGCCTTCGCTATAGAAAACCTCTTGGCGTATTCCCTCAATGCCGACTTCAGCGTTCTTGTCCAGACGCAAATCGGTAAGAGTGATCTTTATGCCTGCATTCAGATATGCCAACTCACGCATGCGGTTGGCGAGAATGTCATATTTATATGTAGTAGTGATGAAGATAGTGTTGTCTGGCCAGAACTGCTGGCGAGTGCCTCGCAGAGCCGTCTCGCCCACCACTTTCACGTCGTAGAGAGGCTTACCGCAAGAGTATTCCTGCTGATAGATTTTGCCGTCGCGGAACACCTGCGACATCATGCGAGTGGAGAGTGCATTCACACAACTCACACCCACGCCGTGCAGACCGCCCGACACCTTGTAAGAGCCTTTGTCGAACTTACCGCCGGCATGCAGCACGGTCATCACCACTTCGAGGGCGCTGCGATGCTCCTTCTCGTGCATATCCACAGGAATGCCTCGACCGTCGTCCTGTACAGTAATAGAATTATCTTCGTTGATTGTGACTTCAATATGGGAGCAGTAGCCAGCCAGCGCCTCGTCAATAGAGTTGTCCACAGTCTCGTACACAAGGTGGTGCAATCCCTTCTCACTGATGTCGCCAATGTACATTGCAGGACGCTTCCTCACCGCCTCCAAGCCCTCGAGGACTTGGATGTTACTGGCCGAATAATTTTCTCCGTTTGTCAATGTTTCATCCATTTTCTATATTCTCTTAAACGATACAAAGTTACGCATTTTCTTAGACATCCAGAAATAAAAACAGGATAAAATCCTTTTGTAATATAAAAAGAAAGCCTGTTGCGTATAAAATAGGCTTCTTTTTTCTGTAGAAAGCGTTGTTATCTAAAATAAATAATGTATGATTATTGTTGTTATTTTTTTTATTTGTACATTTGTATCGTAAACGTTAAAAGATTTGCCTATGATATAAAAATAGACGTACAGGGTACGTGCATCGTGAACATATAAGGAAAAGCGTTACGCTGATATTCTTGCCATTGAAACTTCGACACTTTCAATTCTACCAAGAGTAAAGCAAGGACGCTCACGCCTCTGGCGTGGGCTTTACTCATATATTTGGTGGAATAGGTAGTCGAAGACCTCAATGGCAAATAGAACAGAGTTTTGTCCGCGCTTTTTTATGCACGTATATGAACTATTTGTTCATTAGATAAAGGACAAATATAATACAAGTAAAAAACATTGTACCTGTACAAAAGACAGGTCTAAAAAACAGAACTAAAAATGAAGAAAATAGTATTTATTGTAGGCTTGCTTGCCATATTGGCATCATGTTCGTCAAATAAGGCTGTCGTTATTCCACGTGCCATAAGTAGTATTGGGACTGCTACATTGGAAGATTTAAATCTGCAGCGTAGTGATTATGAAGTTATAAATACCATTACCGCTGAAGCAACAGTTTCTTATGAAACAAATAAATCTGGCACAGTTGTCACTATTGCTGGTGAAGACTTTAGATTAACTTATACTAAGGACAAGAAAAAAGGTTGGACATGCAAATATTCTGGTATTCTGAAAGCAGGTTATATGAAAAATGAGTATTCAGGAACAAGGGTCGAAATGGAAGATCCAGCAGAAATTGTGCATAGGCTTGCTATCTATCGCCTTGTAAGCCAAGTTAAAGCAATAGGTGGCGATGGAGTGATAGCGCCTTCTATCCTTACTAATGTGGAGCAAAGTAATGATATTATATATTTCCGTACAACGGCTTCAGCTAAAGCAATTAAACTGAAATCTAATTAACAAAGGTTATGAAAAAGAATTATTTTATTTTCTTTACAATATTAATACTGAGTCTATGTTCGTGCGGAACATCCAAAAAGTATGTTCCTATTTCTCAGCCAAAGGGAACTGTAAATCTGTCTCTCGTCGAATTACCTCCTTCCAATAAATATGTTAGCCTTGATTATGGAATTAGATTAAATGTTTCAGACAAGAGGGCGTCTAAGAATATGTTAAAGCAATTTGACGGCTTGATAACAGAAAAGCCACAATTGACCACAAACCCTGATGTTCTTTCATTTGTATCTGAATCGTCACGGCAATATATGCGTACAATGGGATTTAAACTCAACATAGATGAGTCAACAGATTATAATATGACTATTAACATCCAAGAATTCAATGTGTCTTATTTATCTGGGGTTGGCTGGACTGGTACTGTGCAACTTAATATTGAGATATATGACCGCAATCGTACTCTCGTTTACCCCAATGTGGTTGCGACAGGTAGGAGTGGAATTGCAGGAACTTCTAAAGAGAAAGAAAAAGCAACAACTGCTGTGAATAAAGCCTATGCCAGCGCTCTTGCAGATATTGACTGGGATAGAATTGCATATTTCTTGAAGAAATCAGATACTCCTAATTTGGAAGCGAACAAGCGAGTGGAAGGACAAGGTGATACATCGCTTGAGTCAACAATCATACGTTGGTATGTAGACTCCACACCGAAAGGCGCAGATGTTTCTACACGTGTGGTTTCTTCTACGCCTGATGTCAAAAACACCAACCAAAACTATGTAGGTACTACTCCATACGAGACAACGGAGGCTTTTGACATTAGAGGTTTGACGTTCAATAATTCTGGAGACGTGCAAATCGAAGTCACTTGCGAAAAAGCAGGATACATCACGCAGAAGAAGCGATTTAATCTTCGCCAAGCCATTGAACAAAAGGAAATATCAACCAAATTCAACCTTATCAAGGAAGAATAGTTGGATGATGTTGCTATAAACTAAAATAAGCGAGCCATAAAATTTTATGGCTCGCTTATTTTAGTTTACTATGATTAGATAAACTTACTTTGTTTTAGCATGATTGCAATGAACTTCAAATGACATAAATATCTTTTCGTCTCATTGACGCAAATACGCTTCATCTTTTTCTAACCTAAAAGTAACTTTTGCAAAAAATGGTGATGTAACTTACAAGTCAGTAGCGGTAAGCCCAGATAGATGATAGCGGTTTTGGGCAAAAGGTGACAGTGGCTACCCCGAACAGCAGACAGCGGTTGAAGTTAAAAATAGATAGCCGTTGCCCAGAAAAGTGGACAACGGCTGAACGAACTAGTAGGCAACCGCTGGCATAGATAATCTGCATTGGCTGACTATTATAATTTGTCACGGCTG